>CAITIF010000133.1 GCA_903892365.1 uncultured Pirellula sp.
ACGAAGCCATGCAACGGGTCGAAGAAATGGTTCGCACTGTGGACGGCGTGGAGCTTATCTTGGCGAGCGTAGGGACACGAGGCTTTGGCGGGGTTAATAGCGGCAGTGTCTTTGTTCGATTGACCGAATCCCATCTGCGCACTTTTTCGTTTAGCCGATTGTTTCATGGAATTCTCAACGGGGCACCAAGCCAAGCTTTTGAGGGGAACTTCAGCCAGCAGCAAAAGATGGTCGAGATCCGGACGATGCTCAAAGCGATTCCCGACGTTCGCGCTTCGATTCGAAACTTGACTTCGTTGCGACAGGGCCCGAACGTCGATATCGATTTCTCGATCACAGGTCCCGATATCGCGGAACTTGCTTCGTTCAGCGAACGCATGCGCGAGGCTACTACTAAGCTGCCCGGAATCGTCGACGTGGATACAACCCTACGGATGGACAAACCCGAATTGTTGGTTTCTATCGATCGTGAACGAGCGGCGGCGCTGGGCGTTTCCGTTCAAGAGATTGCGGACACATTGCGGATAGCGGTTGGGGGCGACGATCGTGTATCGAGATATCGCGATGCAAAAATTGACGACGCTTATGATGTCGAGCTTCGGCTTGTTGGCGTTGATCGCCGCAATGTAGATTCGATTTCCCAATTGTATGTCCGTGCGGAACCATCTCGGGATCGATCTGCCGGCAGCGGCAATGGTGCTCTTGTCTCCACATCGAACGGAACCAGCCTGACACGTATCGACAATGTGGTTCGATTTCAGTTTGGAGATTCGCAAGCTCGAATCGACCGTTTGGACCGACAACGCATGGTTGCCATCCGCGCTAATATCGCTCCAGGCTATGCACTTGCCGATCGCGTCCAAGCGATGCGCAATTTGGCGACTGAGCTTGGGCTTCCTCCTGGATTCAGCGCCCAAGTGCTCGGTCGCGGTAAAGAATTGGAGCGAACCTTAAACGAGTTTCGTTGGACGTTTTTGCTGAGCTTTATTTTTATGTATATCGTTCTGGCGGCACAGTTCGAACACTTGGCACACCCGCTTACCATCTTATTCACATTGCCGATCTCGATTCCTTTCGGATTGATCAGTTTGTACTGGGGAAATGAAACGTTGAACGTTTATTCTGCCCTAGGTGTATTGGTTCTATTTGGGGTGGTCAAAAAGGCGGCGATTCTTCAAATCGACTGCACGAATGCCCTTCGTCGCAAGGGCGTTGACCGCTATGAAGCAATTCTTCAAGCGAATCGCGATCGACTTCGTCCTATCCTCATGACAACCATTTCGTTTGTGGCTGGGTTGTTGCCACTGCTGATTGCCAATGGGCCTGGTGCGGAAGAACGACGTTCGATTGCGGTACTGACGACAGGTGGTCAAACTCTTTCGTTGTTGCTCACTCTGCTCGCTGTGCCGGTGATTTATACCTATCTCGATGATTTTGGAAGTCTCTTCGCAAGGAAGAAGACCTAGCTTGGCACGGGGCATCAGCGATGGCTTCAAGACCACAAGCCTAATACAGGAGCGCCCCCCTCAACAATTTGCGTAGGGCGATTTTCAAAGTTATTGATTCGCAGTTCGGGATCAATGCCTAGGGCGTGGTAAACAGTTGCTGCCAAATCCTCAGGCGAAACAGGCTTATCCACTGCATAGGCGGCGTCTTTGTCGCTCTGTCCGTAAAGAGTTCCGCCAGGGATCTTTGCACCTGCTAGCACGGTGGAGAACAGAGTGCTCCAATGATCTCTGCCCCATTCCGCGTTAGCCTTAGGAGTGCGTCCCATCTCGCCCGTAGCAATCACCAATGTTTCTTCGAGCATGCCACGTTGATCCAAATCCTGAATCAAAGCAGAATACGCTTGATCGAATGTCGGGAGCAAACTCTTCTTAACGTCATCGCTATTGCGATGCGAATCCCAACTATACCCGTCCACACAGTCATAATGAACTGTCACGTAGCGAACCCCTGCTTCAATCAGTCGTCGTGCCATCAGGCAAGATTGCCCGAACAGATGTCGACCGTATTGGTTCCGAACATCAGCGGTTTCGCGCCGTATGTCAAGCGCCTCGCGCGTTCGAGCCGACGTGACTAAACCGTAAGCTTTCTTGCGAAAATCATCCCAGGCGTCGATTGATTCGCCTCGCTCTTTGGCCCTGGTTTGATCATTGAATTGGGACAAAAGCGATTGGCGTCCGTTCATTCGATCGATCGTGATCCCTTCCAAGGCGGCCAACCCTGAGATCTGAAACTGAAGTTCCTCATCCGAGCAATCACGCCAATAGGGGTTATCCGTTAGCGATGCTTTGTCGATGCGTGTAGTAAGAGGGTTGTAGCGATTCCCTAACCAACCCGCATGTTCACCTGGACGGGGATACTGTCCCGCTTCTTGCAACCTACCAAGGGAATTTGGAAGTACCATGTACGAAGGCATCGCACGTTCGCCCCCGAAACGTTTCTGATCGGTGTGCTCAACGATCGATCCTATACTGGGCCAGTCTTTTGGTGTGGGAGCGAAACCAGCTCCAATCGGAACATGCCAACGTCGGCCTGTTTGAATGTAGTGTCCACCACCGCTGTGATCGTTGAAGGAATGAGACATCGTTCGCACGACACAGAACTTATCTGAGATGTTGGCAGTCTTTGGCAAATGTTCTGAGATCAATAGACCGCTGGTTCGCGACGATATGGGTCGAAAGGGGCCACGAATGGTCTCAGGCGCTTCAGGTTTCATATCAAAGGTCTCCAACTGACTGGGACCTCCGAACAGAAGCAGAAAAATCACCGACTTAGCCTTAGGCTTCGCAACCGTCGACTGCGATTCAGCCCTTAGCAACTCGGGCAACGAAAGACCAAACAATCCTGAAGCACCGACCTGCAACAGATGGCGTCGATGAACCCCGTCGCAAGCCGCGCGTGAAGGACCAAGTACAGTAAACATCTGACCCCCGAAGGAAGGAAGGAAGGATTGGGGACCAATGCAAACAATCCGATAGAAAGTCTGCTGGCAGGAGCCTCTATTCTGAAAGATGCGATGCCACAAAGCAATCCCACAGTGACGCAAAGCTCATCATGCCCCCTCTTTCAGTTTCGCCAATCAACTATTCTGAGGTAATCCCGGTTGCCACTAGTCTGGATCGGGTGAAGCCTTCTTCCCGTTCGTTGGGTAGGGGGCATCTATGGTTGATTGTTGTTGATCCTTAGCGATGCACAACGATTTTAACTGGCAGGATGAAACGGCACGGAGATGTGGCCGTTTTAGATCATGAAAACGCGATCAACCAAGCCTGATCGTGAAAGTGAAACTTAGGCTTCCGGCCCGACGGTTACGGTGACTTGCTTGCGGTCGGAGAGCTTTTCAAATTCTTCCTGAACATCCTCGATCTTGACCGCTTGATAGTGCTTTGTCGCCGCTTGGATTGTTTCGTACTTTCGTCGAAACGTCCATGCGTTTCCTACGGAAAACAAGCGATTGCTGGGACGCTCCGAACCGAGAATCATTCCGGCACAAATCTTGTTCTTGGCCAGCTCCATCTCCCGATCGGTGATAGGGTTCTGTTTACCAGCTGCAAGCGTGTTTCGAATCGCCTCCCAGTTTTCTTCTTGCTGTTCTGGCGCACACGCCAAAAACGTACAGATCAAACCACACTCTTCAAATTCTTGGGTAAACACGGCGGCTGATTCCGCCAAACCAGTATCCACCAGTTCCCAAAACAAACGGCTTCCGGAATCGTCACCTAAAATCGATGCTAAGATCCGAGTGACATACCTTCGTTCATCACAGTATCCAGGGCCCGGCGAATACTGAAGCGTGTATTGCTGAGTTGCCGGCGGGTGGACCATCGCAACATCTTCCGATTCGATGGATGGCGAACGGAGCGACCGAGCTGACGAAGAAGGCTTCCAGTGTTTCGTCATCTTTTCCACGGATTGGACCAACGCATCAAAGTCAACCGCTCCGGTTGCAACCAAAGTCAAATTGTTGGGTGCGTAACGTGCTTCATGGTAGGCTCGCATGGATTCTGGATCGAGAGCCGCAACGGTTTCACGAGTCCCCAGAACGCGGCGAGCAAGTGGATGTTCCCGAAAATAGACCTCCATCGCCCGTTCCATCGCACCGTAAGGTGGTTGGTCGTCGTACATAGCGATCTCTTCCAAGATCACCTGTCGTTCCGTCTGAAAATCTTCGTCGCGAAGCGCAGGTCGCATCATATCGGTTAACAGGTCCAGAGCTGCGTTCTGGTTCTCTGGCAGAACGCTCATGTAGTAGACGGTTTGCTCCTCGCTCGTGTAAGCGTTGGATTGCGAGCCGAGGTCATCGAGTTCGCGATTGACATCCACCGCAGAACGATTGGGGGTGCCTTTAAACATCATGTGTTCAAGAAAATGGCTAACCCCTGCCATTTCAGGAGATTCATCACGCGAACCTGTTTTGACAAAATAGCCTAGGGATTGGCTGAAGGCTTCTTTGTTGACTTCCGCGATAATCTCAAGTCCATTGTCGAGAACTTGGTTATGAAACTGCATTTGCAAACTCCAGTGGCTCAGGACCAATCGTAACTAGCGACCAACTCTTGGGCCGAAACTTGCTGTAGTGCTCAATCAAGCTCTCACATGTTAGTGCATCGATCGTGCTAAGAAGTTCTTTTCGCGTCGGAACCCGTCCTAAGTAGGCCCAATCATACGCCATCTGCGAGCTTCGCGATGAGCTGCTTTCTTGCTCCATCACCAGAGACGTACGGACCCGTGACTTTAGTCGCTTGAGTTCGTCCGGCTCAATCCCTTTTTCAAGTTCTAGAATTGTCTGAACGGTCACGTCCAACGTTTCTTGTGCTCGGGGAGCAGTTGTTCCGGCATAGCACAACACGCTTCCGCAGTCATCGAGAGAATGCGAAGAAGCAGAAACGGAGTAAACCAGTCCACGCTTTTCTCGCACCTCGGAAAACAATCGCGAACTCATGCCATCGCTAAGTATCCCAACGAGCCCGCGGCTCTGGTAGTACTCTGGGTGATTGTAGGAAACCGCGTCGTACGCGATAGCGATATGAGTTTGTTGGCTATCATGCTTTAAATGAGAGCTTCCTGGAATGGAAACCACTTTGGCATGTGCTTGTTTTGGCATTCCAGTCCAATCGCCAAAGAGTCTCTCAACCAGCTTCAGGAACGACTCCCATTGAAAGTTCCCAGCAAGGCTGATGATAGCTCCGTCGGGATGGTAGTGGCTTGCATGGAACTTTTTGCAGTCGTCCAGCGTGGTTTCTTCCAGCCCTTCCTGGCTTCCAAGAGACGATCGACCATAAACTTCGCCAAACCGCAATCGCTTCAATTCTTTGAAGCATTTTTGGGCGGGATCGTCTTCGATGGACGCCAGTTCAAGCAAGGCGGATTGACGGGCCTCTTCGAGCTCGTCATCAGGAAAATGGGGGTCGCGAATGATCGTTGCAGCAATTTCTAGCGTCGGTTCCAGAACGCTTGCCATCGCAGCCATACTCAGGGAAGTATGAAACGTGGTCACGGAGCTAGAACGTTCCACACCTAAAAAGTCCAATTGCTCCACGACCTCGCGGCTAGACCATGGCCCAGAGCCGCGTTGACACATTTCCAGCGTCATTCCCGCAAGCCCTAGACGGTTCGAAGGTTCATGATGAGTGCCGGCGGGAAGCAAAATCGAAAAAGCCACCGATTCCAACCATGGCATCGGTTCCCCCAGAACCACCATGCCATTCGGCAAGCGATGTTCAAACACTTTTTGTTGCATCTACAGTACGCCTTTGGAGCTTGGGACGCCGGTTTGTCGCGGATCGATTTCGCATGCCACTCGGATGGCTCGTGCAGTTGCCTTAAAAATTGCCTCTGCAATATGGTGCGTGTTGCGTCCGTGATGGAGCAAGATATGCAAGTTGCACATTGCGTTCGCGGCAAAACCTTGCCAAAAATCCTCAACCAGTTCGCTATCGAACTCGCCGATCTTGGCGGCCGGCATTTCTGCTTTAAAAACAAGATAGGGCCGCCCACTGAAGTCGATGGCGCTGGTCACCAAGGTTTCTTCCATCGGA
>CAITIF010000134.1 GCA_903892365.1 uncultured Pirellula sp.
ACAGGACGATAGGACCGGTGATCAAGGATTCGACAACGGCAATCGAAACGGTAACGACAGACAAAACGGCAACGACAATGACGAAAATGACGACGAATACATTATTGTCGACGATCCCACTGGTTCGGCTATTCCTGAATTCACTTCAGTCTTCGGGGTGGGGATAAACATTTCGAACGTCCCCAACGAAAAATCTGCGATTGATCTATTTGACCTCTCCGAAGCACTCGTCTCCCCTTTTCACCATGTCATTACAGTTCCCACTTCGTGCATGGAAGACTGGAATAAAGCCTTTGCCAGAGCAGCCAAAGATCTCATAGATGCATGCAAACTTCCCAGGAATAACCAAGCTCGTATTAATTCCATCGCCCGGGCATTAAAATGGTATGGTGCACTACCCCAACTCATCTTCCGTTCACCAGGTCGAACTCCGGCAAAAAACTCCCACATCATCAAACTTCGTTTACACCAATACCTCACCAATAACTTCAAGTCGCTTCTCACATTTTGGCACAACGACCTCGCGAAGGCGTCCTTACGTAAACGCAAGTCTTTCAGTGACTCCTTTACGAAGAGGGCTAAACGCGCGGAGGGCCTTATTAGTTCAGGTCGTATTTCTCGTGGCATCAGACTCCTTGAAGGCCATGGTCGTTCGGATCCAGACGACCAAGCTGTTAAACAGCAGATGCTAGATAAACACCCGAAGCCGATGACGCCCCCCGATTGGGTACCTTTACCTGTGGAATGCTATCAAAGTGCTGATTTCGACCTGGAGGCTGTTGATGAACTTGTGAAGAATATCGACCCACACACTGGAGTAAGTATTCGCGGTCTTCGAACCGATCATGTCAAGGCACTTTTTATAACTCGCTCTCAAGACGTCGAAGCAAACAGTGCATCGAAGCTTTTCAAGGATCTCGGAATTCTGTTTTTTCAAGGGATAATGCCTCCATGGGCGCGCTCATGTTTACTTAGTGGACTCCTCACTCCCTTGAATAAGAAAGAAGTAGTTGTGGGAGTGACAACTGATGCTCGCCCTGTGAGAGCTGAAGACTCGGATGTCAAGCTCTGGTGCCGAGCTCTTGGTCAGGTATCGACACCAGCAGTTCGCAGCCTTGTCGCTCCTCGGCAACTCGGCATCGGTGTGAGTAATGGCGTGGAATTATACGTTCAAGGTTTTAAGTTTCGATACGAGTACGCTGTAAGAAATGACATCGACGACGTGACTATACCAACGGACGTCGACAACGCCCACAACTCGTTTCCGCGTGACAAAGCTATGGGTGTTTTGATCAGGGCGGCCAAAAACGATCCATGTCTCATCCCGCTTGCTGTTGCAGCTGAGTCGATTCTCCGAATTCACTCTCCGATTTTCATTCGTTCCGCTCTTTCCCCTTTAGGCATTAACTTTCTCTGCAACAGCGAAATGGGAGGGGGCCAAGGAAACCCTCTCACTGGACTTTTTTATGCTATTCTCCAAGACCGCGCTCTCAGAGGCGTCGAAGAAAGGAACGCTGGGGTCACTATTAAGGCGATCCACGACGACGTCACTCTTGCTGGCCCACCGAATCTAATATTCGGATCAGATGGGGCTCCTGGGGCTCTCGAGGACTTTCTTAGCTCTTTGCGCGCTGACGGGATTAAACCGAACTTGCACAAGTTCAAGGCTTTGGGCTCAAAGCCATCGTCGTGTGAAAACAAGCCTGCGTGGCTGGAAGAGCCAACATGCTTTCGGGATAGCAACAAACAAGTTCTCGTTAATGCACGGGGGATCGCCCTTTGCAACTCTCCGATAGGAGAGCGGGCCTTTGAGGAGGCTTATCTTGAGCAGAAGTCAAATGGTATCTGCAGTGCGATTAAAAGATCTAATGATGCACTCGTACCTTTGAACTGCCAATCGGCCAACCTCGCGTTCACCTACTCTTATCAATGCCGCTTCGACTATTGGATCGCAACTAACGCTGCTGATGTTTGTTCCCTGTTTATAACTAATGGCGACTCGTGTCTTCGCGAACAGCTGTCGAAGATTCAAGGAGTCGACCTGTTTTCTACGCACGACCATAGCGCTGCTTTTCCGGACTTTATTGCAAGACGCGTTTGTCTTAAATCTAGGGATGGTGGTCTCGGTTTTACTCCTCTAAAGGAT
The DNA here is from genome assembly GCA_903892365.1 of uncultured Pirellula sp. GTDB lineage: Bacteria > Planctomycetota > Planctomycetia > Pirellulales > Pirellulaceae > JBKCUI01. Next base: position 2,147 of record CAITIF010000134.1, read on the forward strand.
CGTTTTGTGCTATTGAACTCACTTAACAGCACTGTTCCTCAGATGATAAATCGGACAGAAGAATCTGGTAATACCGTCTCGGGTCTTTGGAACTCACTCGACCACATAATCGGCGCAGGCTCTTTCGACTTTGAGAACGGCTCCACGTGTTGGAGCACATTCCACTCTTCTGGACTTTCCTTCGGCCTAGATCATGCGAACCAAGTCATTCACGCGAAAGTCCGATATGGCGACAACCTGGCGCGCCTTGAAAGAGATCCAGATCCGAATTGCGTTCTCAGCGGCGAGTCGTGCGCCTTTGGTTTTGGCGTTCAAAAATTGCAGAAGTCGATTCAAAGCATATTTAAACAACTCGCTTGTGATATCTTAACTCAGGACGCTAACAGCCTCCCACAAGACGATCACCGTGCATCTTCTTTTCTTGCTTCTATCAACAACCCGTTTGCAAACTCTTTCCCAAATAGCATTGTGACGAGCGATCTCAAAATGAGTAACATGGAATACCAAGTGGCTTTTGCTCGAAAATTCGGTTTGCCGATTTCAATTCTATGCCCATATGTAGGTACCGCTGTTCGCGCAAGCGGAAACTCAGTTCGTACCTTTGTTGACAAATTCGGTGACGGCGTTGCCTGTGCTCCCGGTGTAAAAGGCGATCACTTTCGCAAGTTCCACGATGGTTGTGTTACTCTACTGGTAAACTTTCTCAATTCAGCTAAGATACCGACACAAGGCGGCCACCGCGGCACATGTAAAGACACTTTTTCTAAGTCATTTCGAGTTCCAGGGATTCAAAGCGAAGAAGATGAGCGCCTGCTTCAGGGCATTATCCCGGATGCCAAGATCGATGCTCGGGATTGCAGGATGGGGCCTTTCGACGGACCAAATCGACTCCTCGGTAAGGTTTCCCTGGTTGAACACAAACTTCTTGCGTCACGCCTCAAGACTGTCGATGCGAGAGAAGCGGAGGTCCGTCGCAATCTTGTTTACCGGGCACAGCGACTTGATGTCAAATATCCAGGATCTACTTTTGAGCGCGATCTGAGTTCGTTCGGCGATTATGTGGTCCTCATCTCTGGAGCTTTGGTAAACCTTTCCCGAGATTGGGACCTTGTAGTGGACTTGATCGCTCGTGAACGCGCCATGCGCACTTTGGATGTGCGCATAATCGCTCCACATCTGGCGCTTGCGATTCAACGACGATTCCTTCAACAGCACATTGGCTTCTTCGTTGCTCGCGGCTGGGCTCAGCACATCATCGAGCGCTGGCGATCTGCGGTTTCGTTTAGTTCGACGGCGCCGACTTTTGAGAACGATAGCGAAGTCCTTCGAGAGCCCTCTTTCGTACCTGAGTTTGACTCCGACCTGCGTGGTCGATTCTTCCCTGCTGCTGATGCGCCCGATGCCTGAGCGCATCAAGGCGCATCTGCCGCTTGTGGTCCCCTGTATGTGTTTGCTTAGCTAGCTAGGAAGTCGGAAGGAGGCGGCAGTGTGGTGGGGGCGGCTCGAGAAAAGAAGAGCTCGTTTCTGCGCTCTCGCTCGGGCTCCACTCCTACCACCATCAAGGCTTCTCCGTCCAGCTGATGGACTTTTGTAAGGCTCAGGAAGCCGCGAGAGTTGGTGTGATGGGCTCCTCGCGTCTCAGGAAGCGGGGAGGCGGCCGATCAACCCAGCTGCTTTGAAAG
>CAITIF010000135.1 GCA_903892365.1 uncultured Pirellula sp.
AACGTGAAAAAAGGCCAATTTATGGCGCCTGGGGACATGCAATATGTTCTCGAAAAGACGCGGCAAAACGGTGGCGGCGGTACTTTGCTCTGCGAACGTGGCACCTTTTTTGGGTATGGTCGATTGGTGAATGACATGCAATCGATACCATTGATGCAGAGTCTGGGGGCGCCGGTGATTTTTGATGCCACTCATAGCGTACAACAACCAGGCGGTTTGGGTGGTGCGACAGGTGGTAATCGAGCCATGGTTGAACCTTTGGCGCGAGCGGCGACGGCGATTGGTGCCGATGGGCTGTTCTTTGAAACACATCCAGAACCGGCGACGTCGCCGAGTGATGGTCCTAACATGATTCCGTTGGCAGAATTCGAAAGCGTATTGAGCCGACTAAAATCGATTGGAGAATTGGTGCGTTCATGGCGCGGATAATTTTTTGCCTTATGGCCCTTGTCGGCTTAACCTCGTTCACAGGCTGTCAGCCAGCGAACAAACAATCAGCCGAGCAGATTGAGCAACAAGTTGTTGCGCAAGAAAACAAGGTCGAGAACCTTCGTGAAGCGATGCGGTTTGTAGATAACCTGGCAGAATACAATCGCGCTGAAGCGATAAAGGAAGTTGGGTATCAGCTCAATGCTTGGATGGCTACCGATAGCAATCAAGTGAGTACTACCAAGATCCCCGAATTGATTCGATCTCTTCCCGAAGATGTGCGTAGTTATCCTCCATTATCACGCGTGGATAGTCGTGAATTCACCCAGGCCGACGTGGGGTATCTGATGCAAAGCCGGTTGTTTGCGGCTGTTGCAAAATGGAGTTCACTCACGCCGATGTCCGATGCCATCTGGAAGGATTGGTTGCAAAAGCCAGAGATCGTTGGTGGTAAACCACTTTCGGAAGTGGGGATCAGCGATTTGCAACTGGCTTATAAATTCTTCGACTGGAGTATTCGCAATGTTCAGTTGTCGGGGGACGCAAAGGATGTAGAAGTTTTATCCAAAGATCCAAGGCTTCCTTTGAACGACAATGCGTTGGGTTACCGGCAATTGCCTTGGCAAACCATGATGTTTGGCCGGGGCGATTTCATCGAACGTGGCAGGGTCTTTGCGGAACTTGCACGACAGAAGAACATCGAGACCGTGTGGTTAGCCATCGGCAAAGTGGATTCGTTGGCTCCACCGGCGTTATGGTTGATGGGAGTGCCAATCGATGATGAAATTTTCTTGTTCGATTCGAAACTGGGGATTCCAATTCCAGGCCCAGATCAAACGGGAATCGCCACTTTGCGTCAGGCCCTAGAAGATGAGTCGATTCTGAGACGATTAAGCATCTCAGGTCGATTTAAGTATCCGCTGGATACTAAGGGGGCACAAAGTGTGATCGCCTTGATTGATGCCGATCCTTCGATGATTTCTGGTCGTATGAAGCGCTTGCAGGAAAGTCTGACCAGTGATTTGAGAACCGAACTTTATATGGATGTGGATTCCCTAGCGGAGAAGCTTAAAAAACATCCAAAGCTACAAGCAGTGCAGTGTTGGCCATTATCGATCATGTCGCGAATGTATGCCGACGACCTGGAGCAACGACTTAAAGAAACCAATGAATTTACCGCTCGATACTTGCAAGAGCATCTGTTGTATATGGGCGAAACTCCAGTGATTCAAGCGAAGTACCATCACCTGCTCGGGCACTGGGAAAATTCGCTTGATGAACAAGGGGCGATGTCGAGGTATATGAGCTGCCGCGTTCCAGAAGAGGATTTGGCAAAGTTGCCTTATGATACCGACATGCAACAAGCGTTCGAGGTACAACGCTTACCCAATGAACCTGTGGAACGATTTAATTTTAGGCTCAATCAAGTGGTAACCATATATCGAGAAGCGAAGATCGACGCTACTTACTTGATCGGTCTATTGCACTTTGATCAAAACAACTTGGGATCATCGACGAACTGGCTTATCAAGCGAGCTCAAGTTTTGAAAGGATTTGAACGTTGGCAGCCAAGCATCTGGTACAACGCAGCTCGAGCCTACGAGGCGGAGGGTAAGTTGCAGGAAGCCTTGGAGATGTTGCGACAAGTTCCTTCACCACAGGAAGCCGGCAATCGTTTACGTATGCGACTGCTACAGAAATCGATGGGGGAAGGGGCTGCCTCGCCGGAGGCTGAGCCGCCTGGGCAATAGGCAGGTTGTAACGATTATGACGGAAGTGTGCCCAAAACATCTTAATCGCATCTGCCAATTTTGAATTTGTCCATGATCTACTGTCAAAGTATGGGTGAGTTGTAACCTAGGTTTTTAAGAATGTTCAGTGATTGTTGTCCGATCGTGGCTGAGTGAGTCGCGAAGGGAAAACGATTTTAAATCTGAACGGGAAAACAAACATAGGTTCGCCTTGTTGCGATTGTAATCACCCATGGTAGACATTTTTCGACGCTATTGGATTGCCGGCTTAGTGCTGCTGCTTGTGATCATTCACGGCGGTATCATCGGCTACATTCGTTCGCAGGCGAGTCGGCTTCAGACCACAGCCAGTCGCGAATTTTCATTGGGTGAATTCACCTTGGTTTCCGCTGACAAATCCCATTGCACTCGTTTCCAAATCCACGCTGTGCTGCCCCATAGCCGCAGATTTGCAGGACGCAGTACGCTTCAGCAAAACTACTGGATGATTCACGAAGCAATTGAGCAACACTTGCGTCAGATAGAACCTGCCCTGCTCCGCGATCCGGCGATGATCGAGATCAAGAACTCACTGAAGAAAGTGGTCGATGAGCGATTGGGTGAACCGCTGGTAGAGCAACTGTTGATTACCAACCTGCTGGAACTCCCTATCGATCGCTTGAATGTACCAGCCTATACAGTCAATGAAGACTTGGTTCAGGCGACGAACCCATAATTGACGATCGTGGCGTCGCTTTAATGAGACGACCTATAAAACGAAAACGGCAAGGATCGCCCTAAGAGCTCTCCTTGCCGTTTTACGACCGTATCATGTGGGCTTTGACTTGGCCCAATTCTGATTAACGCAGCTTCGTACCGGTTGGTCGAGCGGCCGTTTGCATGTAGCGAGTGGACTCTTCCAAGACGTGATGGATCTCTTCGTCATCGGTTTGAACTTCGATTCGGAATCGATGGACGCCTGCTTCGGAAGCCAAGGCTCGAACTTGGAGCTTGACCGTCTCACCGGCGGCGATCGATGGGATGGGTTCGAACAAAACTTGTCCTGGAACTAGCTTATGCTCTGCTCCGACGGCCCCAGCAGGTTCAATACCCTCGGAGAATTGGGCGAGTACTTTGACCTTGTTGGCGGATTGTTTGCCGCGGTTCATAATTTCCAATTCGTAGACAACTTCTTCACCCACAGGCGATGGCGAGGGGGGATCGGAGAGCGTAAGTTTCAAGTCAGCGACGGCATCGACCAAGGTTTTGGTTTGTGCAACGGCTGAGCCCCCTGCACTTCCCCGGCAT
>CAITIF010000136.1 GCA_903892365.1 uncultured Pirellula sp.
GGGCCAATCGGTCATTGCCGAGTTCCGGGATTCCGTCAAATGGAAGCGGAGGCGTTGCAGAAGCGTAAGGAAAGTTTCTGAAACCAAAGAGGGAATGATCTACCTGCTCGAAGTGGGGCACGCAGTAGAATTCGATTGGACTTAGGAAGGTTCGACTGCCTTTCGCCCTTTGAAGATGTCAAGCTTCGCGGACGATCCAGGCGAACCTTTCGACGATGGGGACACGGGGATCGAAGATTCGATGACGCGTGCTCGGTCCATTCTAGCGCTGTTCACATCTTCTGCGAAGTCCAATCTAGATGGCTATCGAATCCAATGCGTGCTTCGACAATGTTTGGACTCGCTCAGTGAAACGCCTCTGGTTGAAACCCAGGGAAGCAACCATGACGAGGTAGATGAGATTCTAGTCGTTCTTGGCCATGAACACGGTCGATGGCTGCATCAACTATGGCGAGACTTTCCCGTCAAGCAGGAGCCGATGTTGGCCCCGAGCGGTGGAGTCATTGCCGAGCCCCTGTTTTGGTTTCCCAACCAAGAAGCGAAACTGTTTTCATGTTTTGGGAACCCGAAGTTAACTCAGCGTACTAAGAGTCATTTGGAGGACTTTGGGATCCGGGTTCTAAAGGTCGTCGATTCGATGGAACTTTAGATTTGCCGAGTGGACGAAGCATCTGCGACTGCTTCAGCGTATTCCATGTTGAGATTCGTTCGCGTGTTTTTCAATAAACCCCAAAACCGTTGTAACCTTTCTGTCGGTTGTGGCTCTATCCTTAGGTAAACCTGAATCATCCTCTTTTTTGGAAGAACTTCCATGGTCGCATCCTACCAAACTATCACCGCTACCGAACTGAAAAGCTTGATTCAATCTGGCCGTCAGATCGAATTGATCGACGTCAGGACACCAGTCGAGTTCCAAGAAGTGCATGTTGAAATGGCTCGCAATCATCCTCTTGATCGGCTCGACCCGAAAGCGATTCAATCGGCCAGAAATGGGACATCGCATGAGCCTCTGTACGTTATCTGCCGATCCGGGTCGCGCGGCGGGCAAGCTTGCGAAAAATTTGTGGCTGCTGGCTTCAACAACGTGATCAACGTGGTTGGCGGGACGATGGCTTGCACGGAATCAGGCATCCCGGTGATACGGGGTAAAAAGGTCATGTCACTCGAACGACAGGTTCGGATTGCTGCAGGTTCGATGGTCTTTGCGGGTGCCGCCTTAGGATTCTTTGTACATCCTTATTGGATAGGGCTGTCCGCCTTTGTCGGCGCTGGGCTTGTATTTGCGGGGGTAACCGATACTTGTGGTATGGGTATGATGTTGGCGAAAATGCCGTGGAATCAGATCAAGCCCTCCGCGTCAAATGCGAGCAATGCAAGTTGCGGAACGAATGCCTCCGCAGGATGCTGCAAGTAATCGAGCTTGCACCATGGATTCGATTGGGGCCGTCGTCGACTCCCGATTCGGCGTCGACTCTGTGTCATTCATGCAAGTTCCCTGCTTCGAATCATGGGTTTTTGAGGGTGAAGTGGCAACTATCTTCGAGTAAAATAGGAACTTACATTCGATGGGTATTTTGGTCGTTTCGGCCAATTTCCTCATTTCCTGCCTGGCTTCCCCACCCCACATTCTGCTGATTCGTTCTGACGTGAAACGACTCCTTACTCGTAGGATCGTGCTCGTTATTGGAACCGTTCCACCAGCAAGATTGGTATGAAACTGATGATCTCAAGACCGTACTTCACATCCATACTTCTAGGATTAAGTTGGTTCGTACTTGGCTATACCCCCGCGATTTCAAAGGATGTTACCAGCTTTCGCCAACAGGTAGCTCCTTTGTTGTTGGAAAATTGCCTTGCCTGTCATGGAGCTAAGCGGGCGGAAGGTGGCTACCGTGTCGACACGTTCGAATCATTACAGAAAGCGGGAGACAGTGGACTCCTCCCGTTGGGCAACGCCGACGTGGAAGCGAACGAGCTACTTCGACGTCTAACGACTTCGGAACACTCCGAACGCATGCCGGCAGAGAGCGAGCCTTTACCACCGGATCAAATTGCTATTGTTCGCAAGTGGATTTCTGAGGGAGCAGCATTCGATGGCGAGAAACTCTCCGACCCATTGTTCAAGGTGATACCGCCAGCAAATTACCCACCGCCACCCACATCGTACGCATTGCCAGTTCCGATCACCTCGATGATTTTTTCACCAGACGGAAGTCAATTGATTACAGGTGGGCATTATGAGCTCCTGGTTTGGAATGTTGCGGATGGCTCGCTTGTTCGACGGATTACCAACTTAGATGAAAGAACCTATGCGCTCGTTTGGAATCCCAACGGGACGCATTTAGCCGCCGGTGGAGGTTCGCCTGGAAAGCTGGGTGAAGTGCGATGGATCGACTATGCATCCGGGCAAGTCCAAGCAACGTTTGCTCGATCGTACGATGTAGTGCTTGATCTAGCGATGCGTCCCAACAAGAATGAACTTGCCGTTGCCTCCGCAGACAGCACGATTCGACTGTTCGATCTGACCACCATGAGCGAACGAAAGCTGATTGCAAGTCACGCCGATTGGGTGACTGCGGTATCGTGGAGCGATGATGGAACCAAGCTTGCGTCGGCCAGTCGCGACAAGACAGCTAAGATCTGCGACTCAGAATCAGGGGATTTGATCGCTAGTTACCCGGGGCATGCAGCCGCAGTCCGAGGCATTTCGATCCTTCCTGAATCGAAGCAAGTGGTTTCCGTTGGTGCGGACGGAAAGCTTCATCGTTGGGACATCGAAGGAGCCAAGAAGGTAGCAGAAGCAGGTGTCGGTTTGGATGGTTTCCGAGTCGTTCAAGGTTCTGGCTTCGTACTTGTACCTTCCGCAGATAAATCACTTCATCGTATCGATTTGAGCAACAATGCTAACGCCCAGGTGATGAAGGGGCATTCCGAATGGGTGCTGTCCTGTGCCCATCATGCAGGCTCCTCGCGATACGCCTCAGGCAGCCTTAATGGAGAAGTGAAGATTTGGAATGCGACCGACGGAGCATTGGTTCACGCCTGGGTTGCAAAACCTTAGCAACAACGCTTCAGTTTATTCCCTTCCGTTAGATCCAGTCGGGACTTTTTTGATTTTCAGGTTGGCGGAGTTTCGCTGAGCGAGCTGCGACTACGCTCAGGTCATCAGGTTTGCAGGGTTGGCCTTTGATGCCAAGCATGCGATCGTAGGCCAATTCGCAAGCCGCCTTTACTGAATCACGAAGGTTTCCTTTTCGGACAATTTCCACGACTTCGGCAACACTTAGATTGTCGAACAGTCCATCGCTCGCAATAAGAACGGTGTCGCGCGGTGCGAGTGTCAACACGGGGCCCATCTCAATCCTCATTCTGGGATCACCAACGACATTGGAAACAATATGCCGATCTTCGTGATGCATGGCTTCGTTGGCACACAACATTCCAGACTCCACAGCAAAGCCGACAGGCGAGTGGCTGACCGATTGGTACCTAACTTTTCCTCGATTGCTGGTGACCAGGATCATGGAATCTCCCACATGGTAGGGGCGAATAGTGCCTTGGGTGCATTCGATGACCGCGATGGTGCAAGCGGCTCCGATTTTCAAATCCTGAATGGCCGAATTCGCTAACTCAATCCCTTCGATGATCGAGAACCGCAAGCGTTCTGGGCCACCTTGATGGCGTTCTATGGAATCAGCCAGCATTTGAAGTGCGATACTTGATGCTTGCTCCCCACCTCGCATTCCACCGCAACCATCGGCAACAGCGAAAATAGTCGTGTTTGCATCAAATTGAAAGATCCCGATCGCATCTTCGTTGGGAGAGTCCTTGGCCGGGCTCTTTCTGGAGTAAGCGCATGCATCCCAGGACGAATCGTGATGTCGCACGAGCTCGCTCTGTTCTTGCTGCAGTAGAAATTGGGATGGGGAAACAGTGGACATTTCAGATAACTCAAATCCGTCGTCGGAACGCGGTTTTGCGGTGGTAGAAGCCTGTTCAAATGTAGGGTCGACTTCCATCGGAATCAGCCAAATATGGGATAGCAGGCATGTCCAGGCTCTTTTTGCCGGGTTCCAGCAAAGAGCAATGTCGGAAAAGTATAGCGATTTTGCCAATTCTGACGACCGCAACGCACTTCATCCACCAGCCAAAGGCAGACATTGACGTTTGCTAGCAAAAAGATGGGGCATGTCTGGCTGTTAATATGGGCAAGATGTGCGGAATATCTGGGTTCGTCTCAGTCTTGCGCCTGAATCGATCCGATGCAATGGACACATGGAATAACTTTTTGGCCAAACCAGGGTACAAGCATGGATTCGCTTCAGATCAAA
>CAITIF010000137.1 GCA_903892365.1 uncultured Pirellula sp.
ACAGGAAGGCTACTACCAGCGACTAAGCAAAGGGCGATTGCAAAGCTGACTGGTCGCAGTAACAAGTTTCGCATACGAGATGGTTTGGCTAAGTGCATGGTGGTAGACAGAGTCCGATAGGAGAGTATGCAACCCCAAACGCGACCGTCAAAAAATCGGTCAACAAAGTCCAAAGGGAACAGTGCCGCAATCCGCACAGCTTACTGGGTGCGATCTTGATGTGGCGAGAATGGGGATAATGAGGACACGGGAAAGCGATCCCTCGATGGCCCAAATGGGGTGCGTCTTGTAACGCGCGTCCGGGCTATGCGTCCTGCATAAAATGGCTGGCCTTGGTTCTGCCAACTCCAGAACTGTACGCACCAAGTTCTCCCGAGGCAACTTCTTGGGGAGCCCTCCCAGGGTTTCCGCTAAACTTTCAGTTGAATATGCCGTATACTGTAGGCGTTGAGAGTGTCCCGTTGTGCTATTGCTGGAGCGTGTTCTTATGGAACTCAAATTCGTTAGACAGTTTGCCCCGTTATCGTTGATGCTGCTTTTTGCAGGCTGCGGAACCCAACCCGTCGACGTCGTCGATCTCAACAAGGTAATCGATGCGCTGGTAGCCGTTCTTGACGAAGGCAAAAAGCCAGCCGATCCAGGTCTAGCGCAAGGGGGTGAGGCGAATATTGCGGCCGCAGCCGGCTCGGCCGAAGTCACCAGCACAGCCGAAATTGAAGCGATCGAACCGTCCAAGCAGAACCCCACGTTGGAGGCTGAATTCCTCACCAAATTCGCGTCCAAGCTCAACGAATTGAAAGCCATGAACGGACCTGTTGGCGTCAGCATGTCGGCAGGTGGGGAAATCGTCGGTTTTAAGGATAGCGACGGGGATAATGTTCAGGACATGGGCGAAACGAAAGAGTTCACCGTTGCGATCGACCCCGCCAACAATCGTTTGGTGGCCTCCGATAATAACGGCTATCATCGCCCTCATGGGTACGGCTTCAGCCCTGGCGGAATGATGATGGGCTACATGCTCGGTTCCATGATGGGGCGGCAAGGCAGCTTCTACTCGGGGGCAATGTCCTCGGCCCGACCCAACTTTACCAATACCAGCATGAGCCCCGCAAACTACCATCAATCGGCAGTCAACAGCGTTCGGTCGCGTTCGTCTGCCTCTTCCTTCAGCTCAGGCGCACGTTCTCGGACCGGTTCCAAAGGCTTCAGTTTTGGAAAATAGTCCAAAGCTCTCCCAACGCCAAACCGGATGGCTTTTGCTTTCTGTTTTGATCGTCGCACTTTGCGGCATCGCATACGAGCTGATCATTGCCGCTGTTTCCAGTTACTTGCTCGGGAACAGTATTGCCCAGTTCTCGATCACGATCGGTTTGTTCATGTTCGCGATGGGAATAGGATCCTATCTAACGAAGTTCATGAAGGAGAATCTTGTTGAGCGATTCATTCAGATTGAAATTGCTGTCGCTCTGATTGGCGGCCTGTCCGCTGCCATACTCTTTGTGGTCTTCCCCTTTTACGCACTCTACAAACCTACCATGTATGGTTTGATTCTGATTATCGGCACTTTGGTCGGTCTCGAAATCCCGCTACTAACACGCATCATCTCTCGCTCCAACAGCTTTTCCGATTCACTCGCTCACGTTCTCAGCTTGGATTACATCGGTGCATTGATTGGTTCTGTCAGCTTCCCATTACTCCTTTTACCTCACCTTGGCTTGTTTCGATCTTCCTTTGCGATCGGTTTGCTGAATATCTCCGTCGCGATTATCGCATTGGTTCTACTTGGGAAATCGCACCCCAAGGTACGCTGGGCTTGGTTTCCGGCATTGGCGGTCATCGCGTTTCTATTTTTCGGACTTCTGGCTTCGTCCTGGATTACGAAGTATGCAGAAGGTCAATTGTTTGCAAACGAGATCATTTATGCTGAACAGACTCCCTACCAGCGAATTGTGTTGACCAGCCATCCACGCAACGGAGAAGTTCGATTGTATCTGGACGGGCACCTTCAATTCGCCGCCGCTGACGAACACCGGTACCATGAAGCGCTTGTCCACCCAATCATGAGCTACGGTCGACCTCCGAAATCTATTTTAGTATTGGGCGGAGGTGACGGATTAGCGGTTCGTGAAATACTGAAATTCCCAAGTGTCGAATCCATCGACGTGGTTGATATCGACCCGAAAATGACGGACATCAGCCAAACACTGGGGCCCATCCGACGCATGAACGAAGACAGCCTCCAGGATTCGAGAGTACGTTTGATCCATGTGGATGCCTTCAACTTTGTCCAAGAAGCCTACCAAGCCAGACTAAAGTCAGGCAATTGGTACGATCGAATTTTGATCGATCTTCCTGATCCACACAGCGAAGCATTGAACAAGCTTTATAGCAAGGAGTTCTATGGTTTGATTCACCGCATCTTGGATCAAGACGGTGTCCTTGTCACACAAAGCGGCTCCCCCATCATTACGCGTGAAGCCTTTTGGTGTGTGGCAGAGACCCTACGAGCCGCATCCTTCTCCACTCTATCGTACCGAACACACTTGAATTCTTTCGGCGAGTGGGGTTTTCACTTGGCGGTCAAAGATAGCAACCCACTTGACCTAAAAGGGCTGCAACTTGCCGATGTGAAGCGACGATTTTTAACCGATGAAGTGTTCCTGGCGTCACAAGTTTTTTCGCTCGACACCGCTCCTATTCCTTCGCCAGTGAATTCAATTTTTGAACCCAAGCTTTACCTTTTGTATGAAGCGGGTCTTCAACGATGAAATCCAATCGTAAGCCATCGGCTGCTGCGAAACGGACTCGAAATGAAGCCACCCCCGAAAGTGCAGACCAGCAGCCAAACGGCAATGTTGCAAATCGATTCATAGAGATTCGAGGTGCTCGAACTCACAATCTTAAGAACGTCGACTTGGACATACCACGCGGCAAGTTGACTGTTATCACTGGCGTTAGCGGCAGCGGTAAGAGCTCCTTGGCCTTCGACACACTGTTCGCAGAAGGTCAACGCCAATACATGGAAAGCCTGTCGAGTTACGCTCGTCAGTTTCTGGACCAGATGGAACGCCCGGACGTCGATTCGATTCGCGGCTTGCAACCAGCTCTGTGTATCGATCAACAACAAGGATCGGTAAGCTCACGAAGTACGGTAGGGACCGTTACCGAGATTTATGACTATTTGCGATTGCTGATGGCCCGAATCGCAGTCCCTGCCTGCCATCAGTGCGGATCGCCAATCGAACGCCAATCGACGATGCAGATTGCCAACTCCATTCACGCCTTGCCAATCGGAACCAAGCTCACGATCGCAGCCCCGATGGTGATTGGCCGCAAAGGAGCGCATGCAGACGTCCTCGAACGCATCGCGAAAGCCGGGCTGCTACGAGCTCGAATCGATGGTCAACAATATGAGATCGAAGATTTGCCGACTCTGGCTGTTCGGAAAGAACATTCGATCTCCGCGATTGTCGATAGGATTGTGGTTCGTGAAGATAGTCGCGAACGTATCGACCAAGCGATCGCAGTTTCTATTCGATTGAGCAACGGTTTGGTTGAAACAGAAGCGACGCTACCATCCGCCGATTCTCCACAGTTCAAGCTCTATTCCACACGCTTTGCATGCTTGGCTTGTGGGCACAGCCTTTTAGAAATCGAACCTAGAACATTCAGCTTCAACAGTCAGTACGGCGCCTGTGAAGCATGCCAAGGGTTCGGACATGTACCGGATCAACCTGATCAGGTTTGCAAATCATGCGAAGGAAAGCGATTGAAAAAAGAGTCGCTTGCGATCCGTCTCGATGGCCGCTCCATTTCCGATATCGCCATGATGCCGATTGCAGAAGCAGCTCAGTGGCTGTCACAACAAAAGCTTGATGAAGAAAAATCCAAAGTCGGCCAGCCCATTGTTCGAGAGATCGTTCAACGAATCCTGTTCTTACAAGAAGTGGGCCTAAGCTATCTGACTCTCGATCGATCTGCAAATACCTTGAGCGGCGGTGAGCTCCAGCGAGTTCGGCTTGCATCCAGTATTGGTACGGGCTTGGTTGGGGTTTGCTACGTTTTAGACGAGCCTTCGGTGGGCCTGCACCCACGCGACACAGATCGTTTGATCGAATCCTTGCGTAAACTACAGAAGCGTGGAAATACGGTTGTCGTGGTGGAGCATGACGAGACCGTGATGAGAATGTCAGACCTTCTTGTTGATATCGGTCCTGGGGCAGGCAAGTTCGGCGGTACGGTGGTCGCTCAAGGAAGCCCCGAATCGCTCGCACAATCGGGAACATCGATCACTGCCCAATATCTTCGCGGTGAAAAGGAAATGCCCGCCAGTCGCGCAAGGCCAGTGGATCAAGATCATCCGAAAATCCAAATCATCGGAATCGATAAGAACAACTTGCACAACGTGTCCGTCGATTTCCCTCTCCATCGCTTGATCGCAGTCACAGGCGTCAGCGGCAGCGGAAAAAGTACACTCGTTCATGATTCCTTGGCGGATTCGGTCCGCAAAACTCTGGCCGGCGAACCGTTACCGAAATACGTTCGACGTGTTTCTGGTTTAGAACATATCGACAAATTGATCGAGGTGGATCAAACCCCCATCGGGCGATCCCCCCGCAGCATCCCGGCGACATTCTGTAACTTTTGGGACGAGATTCGAAAAGTCTACGCGAAGACTCGCGACGCAAAGCAGCGAGGTTTCAATGCAGCTCGATTCAGTTTCAATACCGGTACAGGCCGATGTGAAGCGTGCGGCGGCCAAGGCCGACAGAAGCTCGAAATGAGCTTCTTAGCAGACGTCTATGTCGCTTGCACTCAGTGCCACACACGAAGATTCAACCGCTCCACACTTGCGGTGAAGTTCAAAGGAAAGTCTATCGCTGATTGCCTCGACATGAGCATCACCGAGGCACTAGATTTCTTTGATGCATTTCCCAAGATCAGCACTCCACTCCGGTGTTTGCAGCAAGTAGGGTTAGGCTACATCGCCGTAGGACAACCTTCCACGACACTTAGCGGCGGTGAAGCACAACGTATCAAACTGGCCAATGAACTTGCAAAAACGGATACCGGAAAAACACTGTACCTGCTCGATGAACCGACTACGGGTCTTCATATCGATGATGTGGTTCGATTGATCGGAGTCATGCAGAGCCTGGTTGATAAGGGAAACACGGTCTTAGTCGTCGAGCATCATATGGATTTAGTCCGTTGCGCCGACTGGCTGATCGATATCGGACCGGGCGGGGGGGATGCAGGCGGAACGATCATTGGGGCAGCTGCACCCAAAGACTTTGCTGCTCGTTTTGACTCCCCAACAAGCCAGGCGTTGAGAAGATTAACGTAAAGCAAAACTGAAGCCTGTTGCTTGACTACAAAACCGCGTTGATACGAAGCGTATGCCCATCGGGGTGCAGCAAACGAAATTCTCGCGACCCCCAAGGCTGATCGGTTATACCCAAGATGACATTCATGTTGTTCCTGAGCGCTTCGGAATGAAGCACGTCCAAGTCTGATGTTGTAGAAACCCACAAACTGATCCAACATCCACCTGTCTCGTCGGTCGGGGAATCCACGAACATGGGGCTCGGGCCACCTCGCGAACCTTGAGCGTTCAAGCACAGAAATACCTGAACCTGACCACTTCCCACCCCAGCAAAATCTGCCTCCCCATTATCATCGCGATCCGCCATGTCCTCGATGATTCCTGCATGATTCCACGTGAACGTACGTCGCCAACCAATCTGTTCAAACCACTTCAAACTCTCAGGGACGCTGGAGACATTCAAGATAGGCGTAATAAACTCAATTTGCGGTAACAAGATTTTTGTTTCCTGTGCAATCAGCCCTTGTCCTTCCGTTTCGCCATTCAACACCGACTGATTATGAAGTAGCCACGTTAAAAACGCTCGCTGTTTTTGAAAAGTTTCGCTCCAAACTAGTTTGAAACAGGCTGGTTTCACTTCGTGTATAATCGAGTCCAACAGGCCGACTTTGCCTCGGCCTGCCCTTCCTCCCCTCCGATTCCTTTCTCAAGGCATGAGTCCTGTTATGGCACAAAAAAACCGCCGTCACTTCTTGGAACAATCCCTAATGGCTTCTGCGGCTGCAATCGCCATGCAAAGTCGATTCGAAAACAAAACTTCCGCAGATGACCAGCTTTCGCCATCCGTTGGTCCTAACGATGTTATCCGAGTGGCTGTGGTAGGTGCTGGCGGACGAGGCCAATCGCATATCGGTGGGTTTGCAGGCAACAAGGGAACCCAAGTAACACACATTTGTGATTGTGACGAACGAGCCGGGCAACAATCGTGCGAAGCGACCAAAGAAAAGCAGAATGGCCTCCGACCTACCTGGGTCAAAGATATTCGTCGGCTCTTGGAGGACCCATCGATTGATGTTATCAGCATCGCGACTCCGAACCACTGGCATTCCTTGGGCGCGATTTGGGCAGTACAAGCAGGAAAGGATGTTTACGTCGAAAAGCCTGTTTCTCACAACGTGCTGGAAGGAAGGCGACTGGTCCAGACGGCTCGCAAGCACAATAGAATCGTTCAAACAGGAACTCAATCCCGCTCCAACCCGGGCATGCGCGATCTGATGGCTTTTCTCCACGCCAAGGGAATCGGAGATTTGAAAATTGCACGCGGCCTGTGCTACAAACGACGTGACTCCATTGGCCCCAAGGGGAAGTATGACGTGCCGAAGGAAGTGGATTATGATTTGTGGTCAGGTCCCGCACCCATTTTGCCTGTGACTCGCAAACGATTCCATTACGATTGGCACTGGCAATGGGCCTACGGCAACGGAGACCTTGGCAATCAAGGTATTCACCAAATGGATCTATGTCGCTGGGCGCTTGGCGTCAACCAGCTTTGCGATAGAACCTTTTCTTTGGGTGGTCGATTCGGATACGAAGACGCTGGCGAAACAGCGAACTCACAAATAGCCATCCATGACTACGGGCAACAACAAATCGTATTTGAAGTTCGCGGCCTACCTACGGAGAGCTACAAAGAAGCCATGGTCGGGATCATCATCGAAGGAACGAATGGCTACGCGGTTGCCACCTCCTACTCGGATGCAACGGCATTCGACCTTGAAGGTAACGCAATCAAGTCATTCCATGGTGGTGGAGACGAGAAGCACTACGCAAACTTCCAAGATGCCGTTCGAAAACGGGACCACAAGATCCTTCATGCCGATATTGAAGACGGGCACTTGTCGAGCGCCCTATGCCACCTTTCGAACATCTCGTTACAGCTAGGAACCGAAGTCGATTCGGTCGACGTCGCGGGCAAGCTTCAAGATATCGAGGGACCTGAAAATGTAGTTGCTAATTGGCAAAGAATGTCAGACCATCTCAAGGCAAACAAGGTGGACAACTACAAAGTGAAGATTGGGCCTCGATTGAAATTCGATCCAATCGCCGAAACCTTCCCTGGTAATTCCACCGCGAATTCGATGCTGACTCGAGAGTATCGACGCGGCTACGAGATTCCTAGTGAAGCCGCTGTATAAGCGAGAAAACCCAACGTGCCTAGAACGTTGGGTTTGATTCGTTTGGACCTAACCGATGATCTCTTTACCCATCCAAGGCTGCAGAACCTTGGGAACACGGATCCGGCCATCCGCCATTTGATGGTTCTCCATGATGGCGATGATGGCTCGGCTGATCGCGATAGCGGTCCCGTTCAGCGTGTGAACTAGATTCGTGCCCTTTTCATTCTTGGTTCGGTATCGAATGTTCAATCGCCTTGCTTGGTAATCCGTACAGTTCGACGTGCTGGTAACTTCGCCCCATTCGCCGCCCGTACCTCGTCCAGGCATCCACGCCTCTAGATCGTACTTGCGATAGGCAGGGCCACCCAGATCGCCTGTCGCAGTGTCGACAACGCGATAGGCAACTTCCAACTGGTCAAAGATTGAGCATTCCAACTGCCGTAGTTCTTCATGAATTGCATCGCTTTGATCGGGAAGCGTGAATGCAAACATTTCGATCTTGGTGAACTGATGGACTCGATAAAGCCCCTTCGATGCTCGGCCGGCCGCACCCGCCTCGGTCCGGAAGCAGTGGCTGATCCCAACCAATTTGAGCGGCAGTTTCTCCGCATCTAGCACTTGCCCAGAGTACATGCCACCTAGTGTAATCTCGGCCGTTGCCACCAAGTTCAGGTCGGTGTTTTCGATACTGTAGATTTGTGTCTCAGGCCCTCGTGGAATAAACCCAATGCCGTGCAAGGTTTCTGTGTTCGCAACATCGGGCGTTGAAACAGGTACAAATCCATGCTTGACCAACATCTGAACCGCGAATTGCTGTAGCGCCAGCTCCAACAAAACCGCATCATTTTTCAGAAAATAGAATCCAGCACCAGCGACCCGTGCACCGGATTCGAAATCGATCATGTCATGAAGCTTGCCAAGTTCAAGATGGTCCTTGGGCTGAAAATCAAAAACCGGGATCGCAGTTTTGCCACGGGCGACTTCGAGATTGGCTTGATCATCGCTTCCAATGGGCGCAGCCGGATGAGTCATGTTGGGAGCCCGCGACAAGATCGCAAGGATCTCTTTATCGAGCGCATCGTGCTCCGATTGAACTTGGTCTTTGCGCTCGCGAAGCTTGCGCCCTTCCTCTTTCAAGCTCTCGCGTTGTTCCGGTGTTGCCGCTCCCATTTTTCCACTGGTCGCGTTGGCTTGCCGATTGAGCTCTTCGGCCTCGTTCAACTTGGTTTTTCGAATACGCTCCAGCTCCACAAACCTTTCGATGTCGGCATGCGCTCCGCGATGAAAGCAATTAGCCTTAACCAAATCAGCGTTTTCTAGTACGAATTTGCGGTCAAGCATGGAAAGAACCGGTTGATAAGAGAGATCGAGATACAAAAAAAGATCGGTCGGATCTGTCGTTTTGGACGGATCTGACCGATCTGATTCACAAAATTACACCCTTGGACCCTAGAGCTGATCGTCCGACACGGGTGCATCATCCGAAGCAGGTGGCGGCACATCGTCGGCTACCATCTGTGGTCGAGGAGCTTCATTGAGCAGTGGGAAGCTGGATTCAGCTGCTGCTGTTCCGCGGTTGACCAAGTCTTCCAATGCTTCCTTGCGATAGCTGACTTCGGAGTCTTGGAAGACACGGAAACCAGTACCAGCAGGGATCAAGTGACCAAGAATCACGTTTTCCTTGAGACCTACCAAACGGTCGACCTTGCCAGCCAATGCGGCCTCGGTCAACACCTTGGTGGTTTCCTGGAAGCTAGCTGCCGAAATAAAGCTATTGCTTTGAACAGCGGCCTTGGTAATCCCGAGCAACTGAACTTCGCCGTGAGCTGGCTTCGGCTTCTTGCCCTTGGCAGGCTTTCCACCCAAAGCTTCACACTGAGCGTTGGAGGTTTCAAAAGCTTCTTTCGGAACAATGGCCCCCAGAGCAAATTCGGTGTCACCCGGATCGCTGATCTTGAGGCATTTGGCGAGATGGTCGTTTTGTCTCTTGAATTCAAATCGATCCATCACAAGTCCCGACAGCAGACTAGTATCGCCAGCGTTGGTGATCTTAATCTTACGCAACATACGTGCGATAATGATCTCAATGTGCTTATCGTTGATTTCCACACGTTGCAGACGATATACCTGCTGAACTTCGTGAACGAGATACTGTTGCACAGCCTCTTCGCCACTCACACGCAGAATATCGTGTGGAACCAATGGTCCTTCGACCAACGCTTGACCGGCCTTGACGCTGTCGCCCGAGTGAACCAGGAATCGCTTGCCTGGTGGCACCAAGTGTTCGGTTTCCTCACCGCTCTCGCTTCGCACGACGATCGATCGCTTACCGCGCTTACGATCCTTCGAAATTTCAACGATACCGTCTAGTTCTGCAACGACTGCAGGGTCCTTCGGCTTTCGAGCTTCAAAGATTTCCGTTACGCGTGGCAGACCACCCGTGATGTCCCGAACACCAGTTGCCTCGCGAGGCATTTCGGCCAATTCTGTACCAGCGTTGATTTTCTTGCCTTCTGTGCAATTGATCACCGCCTTATCAGGCAAGTAGTGCACGTCCAAGGCCTTGCCGTCCGCATCCTCAATCACGATCTGAGGATGGAACTTGCCCCGAGCGTCCATAATTCTTCGACGAACGTTTCCGCTAGGATCTTTTTCCAGCTTGAACGTTTCCCCTTCGATAATATCGACGAAGACGACCTTACCACCCGCTGTCGAGAAAATCGGAATCTTGTGAGGGTTCCATTCGCACAACTGCTGTCCCTTAGCGATCTCTTGATCTTCCTTGACGGAAAGTTTCGCACCGGAGGGAACATCGTAGCGTTCGAGTTCTCGACCCTTTGCGTCAACAATTGCAATTTCGCAATTCCGTGTAAGAACCACGTTATCGCCGTCGTCGTTGGTCACCAATCGCATCTTGATGAACTTCACGATACCAGCCTTCTTCGCCTTGATATCGCTCTCTTCCATACTCGTATTAGCAGCACCACCTTGGTGGAACGTACGCATCGTCAACTGAGTACCTGGTTCACCGATACTTTGAGCAGCGATGATACCAACCGCCATCCCCTCTTCAACCAACGCACCCGTACTCATGTCCATACCGTAGCAAGTACGGCAGATACCGAGCGGTGCATCGCAGGTCATCGGCGATCGCACTTGAATCCGCTCCAAGCCCATCTCTTCGATCTTGCGAGCAATATCGCGAGTGATCATCTGATTTTCTTCGACGATCTTTTCCGCAGTGATCAAATTGACGATGTTCTGGCGACTTACACGACCAGTAATCGAATCGGCCAAGCGAACTTCAACTTTCTCACCTCGGTAAATAACTCCCTTGGTGATGCTTTGCGTGGTACCGCAATCGTTCATGGTGATAACCACGTTTTGAGCGACGTCAGCCAGCTTACGAGTCAAGTAACCTGAGTCAGCGGTCTTGAGAGCCGTATCGGCCAAGCCCTTTCGAGCACCGTGCGTCGAGCTAAAGTATTCCAAAACCGACAAGCCTTCACGGAAGTTCGACTTGATCGGCGCTTCGATGATTTCACCCGTTGGCTTAGCCATCAGACCTCGCATACCGGCTAGCTGGCGAATCTGCTCAATCCCCCCCCGTGCACCGGAGGACGCCATCAAGAACACCGGGTTGATGTACCAGTTTCCGCGATGGGTATCGCTTTCCATCGCTTGCAACATGTCCTTCGTGATCAATTCACGAGTTGCAGTCCAAGCATCCAGTGTTTGGTTGTAACGCTCTTGAGCGGTCATAACCCCCTTCAGATAGTTCTTCTGGAAGGTCATAACCTTCTTATCCGCATCGGCGATGTGCTTCACCTTGGATTCTGGCGTTACCAGGTCGTCGGCACCGAAGGACAAACCGCTTCGCGTCGACTCGCGGAAGCCAAGCTGATTCATATCATCCAACAACTTGATCGTCGGGCGACGGCCAAGTCTTTGGTAACAGTCGCTAATAACCGCAGCCAAATCGCTACCCTTCAAGGCAATGTTGTAGAAATCCATTCCTTCAGGAAGAATGGAATTGAACAAGATGCGACCGTAGGTTGTTTGGATCACAGCACCGCACTTGGCATTCGGATCATCCGACTTCAATTTGCGATTTGCAGGTAGTCGCACTTTGATCTTGGCATGCAAGTCAATAATGCCTTGGTTGTGAGCATAATCGGCTTCCATCATGGTTGCGAAAACCATTCCTGCTCCACGCAGATCGGGCAGTTCGACCGAGATATAGTTACAACCCATAACCGTGTCCTGAGAAGGACTCATGATCGGCTTGCCATTGCTCGGCGCGAAAATATTGTGCGTGCTCATCATCAACGTATGAGCTTCCACTTGGGCCTCAATCGAAAGAGGCAAGTGAACCGCCATTTGGTCACCGTCGAAGTCGGCATTGAAACCCTTGCAAACCAGCGGATGCAAGTGAATCGCGTTGCCTTCCACCAAGATAGGCTCGAACGCTTGAATACCCATTCGGTGCAACGTAGGAGCTCGGTTCAACAAGACTGGGTGATTTCGAATCACTTGCTCGAGAATATCCCAGACCTCTTCGTCCTTTCGTTCCAGCATCTTCTTCGCAGACTTGATGGTATCGGCATGCCCGAGTTCCTTCAGCTTTCGAATAATGAATGGCTGATACAATTCCAAAGCGATCTTCTTCGGTAGTCCGCATTGGTGCAAACGCAAACGTGGTCCAACCACGATCACGCTTCGAGCGGAGTAATCAACTCGCTTACCGAGAAGGTTTTCTCGGAAACGACCTTGCTTACCCTTGATCATGTCTGTCAGCGACTTCAAAGGCCGGTTGCTGCTTCCCAAAACAGGGCGCTTGCAACGTCCGTTGTCAAACAACGCATCCACCGATTGTTGCAACATTCGCTTTTCATTGCGGATGATCACTTCGGGAGCATTCAAATCGACAAGCTTTCGCAGACGATTGTTTCGGTTAATGATCCGTCGATAAAGATCGTTCAAGTCCGAAGTCGCAAAGTTACCGCTGTCCAACAAAACCAATGGACGCAG
>CAITIF010000138.1 GCA_903892365.1 uncultured Pirellula sp.
CCACGAATGGAATCTTTCAGCCAAGCGTCTCATGGGCAGCCTATCTGAAGTCCGTTGATAGTATCTGAAGAAGGCATCGTTGGCAGACAGGACTTTGCGCGTCACTGGATTGCTGTGCCTGTCCTTTTTTATTCTCTTTTTTATTCTTTTTTATTCTGATCGAATTCATCGATCTGCGAAGGGAAAAGAATTGCGATGGAAGCTCAGTTTTCGCGAAATCGGTACCCGATGCCTCGCACGGTTTCGATCGCTTCTGACTTTTCGCCGATTTTTTTCCGCAAGGCACGGATATGAACGTCAATGGTCCGCTCGAGAACCAGCGTGTCTTCCCCCAATGCGGAATCGATCAATTCCGATCTGTCGAACGCTCGGCCTGGTTGCCGAATCAAAGTATCCAACAGCCGAAACTCGCTCTTGGTTAAATCGACGATATCCTCATCGACGGTAACGCGATACCGTCGGCGGTCCAGCGTGATTCCCAATCGTGTGACCACATCCGTTTCGTCTTCGGTGATCTTGGATTTCCGACGCAGCAACGCCTTGATTCGCTCCAGCAGGACCCGAACGCTGAAAGGCTTGGTGACGTAGTCGTCCGCACCGACGGAGAAGCCGATCAATTGATCCGATTCTTCGGACTTGGCAGTCAGCATGATGATGGTGGCAGTTGCTGTTTCAGGTTGCGCTCTTAGCCTGCGACAAACCTCTGTCCCGTCCATGACCGGCAGCATGACATCCAGCAAGATCAGATCGGGCAATCGCAATTGCGCCTGATTGAGTCCATCGCGACCGTCCGAGGACTTGAATACGTCGAAGCCAGCTTTCTCTAGGTTGTAAACCAAGATTTCCGAGATCGCTTGATCGTCTTCAACAACAAGAACTTTGGTCTTTGGCATAGGACATTCGTACGCGTAATGAGTTTAGCGATTTACATCGCCAGGTTTAAACTGCGGCGGTTGCGGGGTACGTTGATTGCGTTCCAGGATTTGGTGGTGGCGGACGATGACTCCGTCCACCATGTAAATAATGTCTTCGGAAATACTGACGGCATGATCTGCGATCTGTTCGAGATGTCTCGAAGCAGAAAAGCAATGCATGGCGGCTCCAATTTGAGTGGAATCGCGCGACATCAGCGAATTCAGGATTTCAATCACTTCGACGTTCTTGGCATCGACCAAGTCGTCCTCTTTAATCACTTGGTGCGCGGCCTCTGTGTTGCGTTGCACGAAAGCGTCCAGGCTTCGGCGAACCATCGAGGTCGTCATCAAGGCCATCTGCTTGATCCCTGGCGGGATCGGAAATTCGGGGTGTGAGCAGAGACTGTCTGCCCGTTGTGCAATGTTGCACGCCAAGTCCGCAATGCGTTCTAGGTCGTTGTTGATCTTCATCATGGTGGTGATTCGCCGAAGATCCGCGGCCACCGGTTGGTGCAGCGCGAGCATCTTCAAGCAATCGTCTTCAATTCGAACCTCGCTGCGATCGATCGCCGTGTCGCGCTCGATCACTTCCGCTGCCAAGGCTCCGCGACGCTCCATCAGGGACTGGACTGCAGCCCCAATCATCTCCTCAACACTTCCCGAAAGCTTGAGTAAAGAATTGTGTGCATCGTTCAAGTCCTGGCTCAAATGGAGCGACATATCGTTGGTTTCCTGGAGATACGGTATCCGGAGATTGTGAAGAAAAAATGAATATAACGTGAAGACCGTATTGTTGTAGCTAAGAGTTCGCAACCGCCCCAAAGTAATTATGCACGAATTCGCGGGGGGAGGCCGCCTTGGCGTATTCAACCAAAGCGTACAGCTTTTTCTGGTCTCTGAGCAGTTTTGCACTTCGGTCATTTTGATTTGCTAGCGAATCCGGGAGGGGTCCGGCGATCTCCAGATTGCCCAGATCCAGCTCGTCCTGGATCACTCCGTACCGCTGCAGCATGGACAGCACGGTTTCTAGCCTTCGGTCCCGTTTGTTGCGAGCGCACAGCTTTTCCCGGAGCCATTCCATGCCGAAGGAACGGACGGAATCTCCATCATGGACCAGCAGATCGTAGGTGCGTTGATAGAAATCTGCGTCTGGGTTGCTCCAGCCTAGAAACTCTACTTGGGTGTTGAGGTCGCGTTGATCGTACATCAGGATGCATTCCGACGGCAGACCGTCGCGTCCCGCGCGTCCAATCTCTTGATAGTACGACTCCATGGAGCCGGGGACCTCTGCATGCAGAACGTATCGAATGTCCTCCTTATCGATTCCCATTCCGAACGCGTTGGTGGCTAGCACCAGGGGCGACCGATTCCGCATAAAGTCGTCTTGAATGCGTTTGCGATCTTGTCGAGACAGATCACCGTGATAACAAACATGAGGGATGTTGAGGGCTCGAAGCCTGCCGCTCATTTCTTCCAGATATCGAATCAAGGTAAAGTAAACGACACCGCTTTGGTTGGGCCAGCGCTGAACCACTTGTTCAATCAAGGCCGTTTTCTCGTCCGTCCCCCAAACCTCCTCGATCGACAATGCCAGATTGGGTCGCTGGATGCCTTCGTGGTAAAGTTTGCATTGATCCGCTCCGTCGCCAAACTCGGCGATACCAAGCTGTCTAATGATGTCCAGCTGAACATCGCGGGTTGCCGTGGCGGTTAATGCGATGGTGGTTGGCATTCCAAGCGATTGACGAAACTCGCCAACACGCGTGTAATCGGGCCGGAAGTCATGCCCCCATTCGCTGATGCAGTGAGCTTCATCTACAGCCAACAGGACGATCTCACGCTGGTCGATGACCGATACGAATTCCTCTTTGCGAAAGCGTTCGGGCGTCACATACAGCAAGCAGAACTCACCAGAGGCGATCTGTTTGTAGCGTCGATTCCGTTCTTGTCGATCCAAGGAGGAATTGACGAAGGTGGCTTCGATTCCTTTCCTTTGGAGCGTGTCGACTTGATCTTTCATCAAAGCGACCAGCGGCGACAGCACCAAGGTCAATGGCACTTTGGTGTTGTGACGCTTTGCCGTCTTTGCCGCCGCGGAGTAACGATGGGCATGCACCAACGCCGGAATTTGGAAGCAGAGCGATTTGCCACCCCCGGTGGGCATGATGACAAGACTGTCGCGACCTTCCATGGTCCTTTCGATAATCTTCTGTTGAGAACCTCGGAATTCGGAATAACCGAAACGTCTCTTCAGGACCTCGAACGCTTCGTCGAGAGAACAACTGGACAAGTTCGCTACGCCTCAATCTTAGAGCCGAGGAGCTTTGCAAATTTGGAAATCCAAGCTGGGTGAGCTGGCCATGCGGGCGCCGTGACCAAGTTTCCGTCGACGTGGGCCGAATCCATACCCGCAGATGGTTCAACGTACTTGCCACCCGTTCCCGTGACTTCAAATCGAACTGCCGGATAGCAGCTGCAATGCCTGCCAACCAAGACACCCGCCGCAGCGAGAATTTGCGGCCCGTGGCAGATGGCTGCGATCGGCTTGTTCGATTCTGCGAAGGACCGCACTAATTCCAGGACGCGATCGTTCAATCGCAGATATTCGGGAGCTCGCCCGCCGGGCAGGACCAGTGCGTCATAGTCCGAAGCATTCGTGGTCGCGAAATCAGCGTTGATGGCGAAGCGGTGCCCTGGCTTTTCGCTGTAGGTTTGGTGCCCTTCGAAATCATGGATTGCGGTCAGGATCGAGTCCCCTTTTTTCTTGTCCGGACTGACTGCATGGCATTCATGGCCGATCATCAACAGCATTTGGAAGGGGACCATGATTTCATAGTCTTCGACAAAATCCCCGACGATAAATAAAATCTTCTTTGCCATAAAACCACGTGTGTCCTTGAAAAAAATAGGGGTAGGCATTGCAGACGGTGCCTAGAACCGATTGATGCGGACCGCGAATCCCATGCGAATCAATTGGAAACAGGCAGTATAACCGTGTTTGCACGTTTGTTGAGGGACAACCAGCGGCTCCACTCGATTCTATCCCAGGAAGCAAGTACGATAGGAATTCTTGATTTTTAGCCCTTTTGATGCCGGTTTCGCACGCTGTCCCCGATGAATCCATGATTTCAATTGTTATCCCGCTCTTGAACGAGCAAGACTCGTTGGCCGAACTGGTACGGCGTATCGAAACGTCGGTCGCTTCGGCAAATTTGGGTCCCTTTGAAATCCTCTTGGTTGACGACGGTTCCACGGACGGATCTTGGAAAGCGATTCAGCAGATCTGCTCCACCCATGCTTTTGCCAAGGGAGTTCGCTTTCGTCGCAACTTTGGGAAAGCGGCTGCGCTGGCTGCCGGCTTCGCCATGGCGAAAGGATCGATCGTGATCACCATGGACGCCGATCTGCAAGATGACCCGAATGAATTGAAACCGCTGATCGATAAACTACACAGCGGCTTTGATGTCGTCAGCGGATGGAAGCAAACCAGGCATGACCCTTGGCATAAACGTTGGCCGTCGCTCGTGTTCAACGGCATTTTGCGTCGATTCACCCGAATGGAACTGCATGATTTCAATTGTGGGCTGAAAGCCTATCGCGCCGAAGTGCTCCGAGAAGTCACGTTGTATGGCGAGATGCATCGGTTCATCCCCGTTTTAGCGGCAGCTCGAGGTTTTCGCGTCGCAGAGATTGCCGTCAAGCATCACGCCCGCCAACATGGTGTTTCCAAGTACGGGGCGTCGCGAATCCTGAAGGGCTTCTTGGATCTTGGCACGGTGGTGTTCCTGACTCGATTCCGTTACCGACCTCAGCATCTGCTGGGAGGGCTTGGTATCGTCGCGTGTGGACTTGGCAGTCTGCTTTTGTTCGTTTTATTGTCTGCGTGGGTGATTACCCGGTGTGTTCCAGACATGGACCCAATCCACTTGCACGAACGGGCACTTTTTTACATGGCCATCTTTTTGTTTCTAGCCGGCTTACAGTTCCTGGGCACGGGCCTGTTGGCCGAACTGGTAGTCGCAAACTCCGGTTGCAAAACTTCCAATTTCTCCATCTCCGAACAGACCGATGATCATGAACAGCGAGCGTGATTCGAATAACGCCTGGACCACTCGAGAGATTGGCTGGTTATTGATCGCCATTGCGACCGCAATTCAAATTGCGAGAGTCGTTGGAATGACGGCAGCCCATGGCGAGCTCCCATTCTTAAGTGCCAATGACCGATCGCGTTGGTCCGCCATGGCCGCTCTTACCGAAGAAGGTATCTGGGAAATCGATCGGGTGATCGAGATTCTGGATAGCAAAGGCAAATCCAAGATTTGGAACACCATCGATATGGTTCGCCATACCGGTGCGGATGGACGCGAACATTTTTACTCGAGCAAGCCGCCGCTGCTGACGGCCATGTACGCGGTGGTCGCAAAATCGGTTTCGTTCGTGACAGGTAAAAAGCTTACCGAAGAACCATTCTTGATTGGCCGAACGGTGCTGCTGATTGTGAATGTTCTGCCCTTGTTCATTTGGTGGCTATGGTACCATCGATGGTTGGAGAACCATGTGGCGGACGCATGGTCGCGATTCATGATGCTGAACATGGGTTTGTGGGGAACCTTCTTAACGACCTTTGCGGCTACGCTGAATAACCATTTGCATGCGGCATTGTTGTTTGCATGGAGCTTGGCCATTCTTTGGGGAATCATTCACAAGGCTCAAGCGGGGCAAAATCAGTCGTGGTGGACTTGGATTGGCTGCGGCATGTTGACCGGACTGACCGTCGCGTGCGAACTGCCGGCTTTGTCATGGGCGGCCGTTGCGGGGGCGATTCTTTTGTTGATCGATTGGAAGAAATTTCTGATCGGATATGGCTTTGGAACCGCCAGCATTGCTGTAGCGTTCTTGGGAACAAACTATTGGGCTCATCAAGACTGGAGACCACCCTACTCGCATCGTGGGGTGGGTCAGCCGATCGCTTCCATCGAGAAGATGGGTGACGAAGCGCAACCTGCTATCGCAAGCGTTATCGAACAGGCCAACCAAAAGGGTTATTCGATGTCCGAAGCTAGCCAAATCATCCCAGCTCGGCTGACTGATGTGCTTCAGTGTATCGACCAGGACAACGGGCAACGAGTCGCGATCCAGCTTGGCTCGGATTCAAAAACATGGACGATTTACCGGTGGGATGATTGGTACGATTTCCCGAAATCGTATTGGTTGCCAGGAAACAAAAAAGGGGTGGATTTGGGTGAAAAAGATCGTGTTGCCTACTTGGTCCACTTTTTGATCGGGCACCATGGGATTTATTCCATAACACCCTTTTGGTTGTTGAGTATTTTCGGCGCAATTCTTTGTTTCAAACAAAGACAGGGCGACTCGCCATTCACTGGCATTCGCAAGTTTGCGTTATCGGACCACGGCATGACCACTGCATTTCTGCTGATGACTTTATCTTGCTTTGTTTTCTACGTGTCGCGGTCGGTGGAAGACCGGAACTACGGCGGCGTTTGCAGCGGATTCCGTTGGTCGTTTTGGTTGATCCCAGCTTGGCTTTGGCTATGCGTGCCGGCCGTTCAGCTAGCTGCGAGATCGGTTCGAGCCAGATGGATCGTTGGCGGGCTATTGGTCGTGAGTGTTTTTTCGTGCACGATCCCATGGCCCAATCCGTGGACTCATCCGTGGCCTTATCGTGTTGGACTTTGGATGGACCCTGTGATTGAGCCAGCCAATGCCAACACTGTTCCAGCCACCAAATAACTGGAGGAGCTAATTTTCCGCCGCGTTGGATTTCTGTTGACGAGAACCTTACGAAACAAACGATCAACGGGTTAGAATCAAGTCAGTCTGACGTGAAGGAATAAGGATCATGGATAAATCGATACGAGTGTTTGAGAGTTTTGAACAAGCAGAACTTGCCGAGCAAGCCGACGATGAGCAGCTAAGCTATCAAGATCGATTTAGAAACTTCATGCAACTAATGGCACCCTACTATGCAGCTTCCCCAGGATTTCAAAGAGTTTATCGAGTTGATGATCTCTACGAACGTTCGGTTTGTGATGATTGGGGGGTACGCATACAACCTCTACCGGAACCCACGAGCGACGGGTGACATCGATTTTTCCGTCGGTGCCAACAAGAACAAGAAACCCAAACTCCACTTCAGCGAAGAATTTTTTGAAACACAGAGGCACAGAGATCACAGAGGAAAGGCGGAATCTGTTAGCGTTAAACGGTTCTTCACAGTCGCTTCTGCCAGTTTCAGAAGCCACGATAGTGGCGATAGGTGGTAGCCATGGGCGAGAGCCCGTGGTCTTCGGCAGCAAAAAAAAGAAAGTCCTGAAGGGACGACAGGAGCGCCGAACTCATGCCGCCATTTCATGGCTCCGATCGTTTCATGGCTTGATCACCATGGGCTCGCGCCCAATGGCACTCACTTTGTTCGAAATGAGCCTCGGGCGTTAGCCGCGATAACCGTATTTGGCAGGGAAACCGTAACGCGGCTAGCGCCCGCGGTTCAGTAATTTGCTTGCGCAAACTACAAAGTGAGTGCCATTTGGCTCGCGCCCATGGCGACATCCTGCCGTCCCTTCAGGACTAAGAAATGGAATGGCCGTTGCAAAGCTGCCCTGAATACAACAAAGGCATCAGGAACGAGTAACAGTTTTCTCTTATCTATTGGAGCAAGACAGTCAGAGAAAGAACTGGCTATTGCAAATCAAGGCATGCGAACATTACTGTTGTTTTCGACATAATCAAAGAGCTTCTGCGGAAGCTCTTTCTCAAACCGATCTTGAGTAACCTCAAGCAGTTTATCACCGACCAGCCAATTCATTTCAATTTCATGCCTAAAACCAACTCGAGAACTCGGTTTGCCGAATGTTTCATCCATTTGTATCCTTACGGGAAGCCATGCATCTTGGTATTTCTCCCATTTACAATAGGTCTCCCCTATCACCTTGTTGTAGTCTTTGGAATCGGAAGATGCGAAAGTCTTTTTGCCTTTTGGATCCCAGCAAATTAATTGGGAAGAACGAATAGGCATCAAGCCCTGGCGTTTCGAAAGTGTAACTTGTTGGCGGCAATCTGGCGATCTCTGAGATACGTACACTATCTCATGCTCGGTGTCTACACATGTAACGATCGAGTCAATTTCTGCAATCGAGAAAAAAAGACCTGGAGTGCATGACTTTTCTTGGAAATCATGAAAGCTGCCGATACATAGCTCAAATGGGTCGAACTTCATCTCAGGACACCAATGGGGGCGATTTCGCTCCCGATTGTGTTCATCCCATGATCTTGTAGCGCCCTTTCTCGCGACCTCGGTTTTCCAATCAGCGAGCAGTGAACCGTTCTCGCCGATTGATTCAGGCAAGAGACTGACTC
>CAITIF010000139.1 GCA_903892365.1 uncultured Pirellula sp.
AAGTCAGTCGTTCGAATGGTCTCGCCGAGAATCATTTCGCGTGGCCTGCTGTGACGACTCAGCTGTTGCGAAAAAATCTCCGCTGGTTCATTGATTTGGCAATTCCGGCGGTCGCAATCGTCGGAATCGTGTCTCAATTTGGCGAGGCGAAATGGGAAAACTCGTTAGGTCGATTGACTTACGGATTGCTGATGTCATTATGCTTTATCGAACTAGCAATCTTGTTGCATCCCACCAAGGGGATCTTCAGTGACTTTCTTAGTCGTAATGCCGGCGGATGGATCGACCGATTGCGATTTGTATGGTATCTCGCCTTGTCGTTTGGGCCGATCGCTTTGATGGCGATGAGCATGATGGGTTACCACTATACGGCCATTCGTCTAGCGATGCATTTGCATACGACTTTTATCGCCTTGATTGGAATCTTGCTGCTTTCCAGTTTGATTCGACGTTGGCTATTGCTCCAACGCCGCCAGATCGTCGTTTCGCAAGCAAGACAACGGCTCGAAGAAGCGCGACGCCGCGATCCAGGCTCGACCGCGGCCCCGTCCACCAGTTCATTAAGCGCTGTCGATGCAGCGTCCGGACTGGCCCAAATCAATGCGCAAACCATTCGACTGATCTCAAGCACACTGGTTTTTGCGGCTATCGGTGCCGTTGCGTTTATTTGGTCTGGTGTTTTGCCCGCAGTAGGCGTACTAGAGTCCGTTGAACTTTGGACGGTCGACGGTGCAACCGCTGCTGAACGCAAGCCGATTACCCTTGCTCACATGTTGATTTCGATCCCCACGATTATCATGACGGTTGTCGCAGCACGCAATCTTCCTGGCCTTCTCGAAATCGCATTGCTACAGCATCTGCCGATTGAGAATGCTGTTCGCTACGCTATCGCATCGCTATCGCGCTATACCATTTTGATTCTGGGCGTCGCGATGACCTTCAACAGTATCGGCGTGCGTTGGGCCAGTATCCAATGGCTTGTGGCGGCCTTAGGGGTTGGTCTGGGGTTTGGCTTGCAAGAGATCTTCGCCAATTTCGTCTCTGGATTGATATTGCTGTTTGAACAGCCCATTCGAGTTGGTGACGTGATCACAATTGGCGAAACGACAGGTACCGTCTCACGTATTCGTATGCGAGCGACCACGGTTACCAACTTCGACCAGCAAGAACTTGTGATTCCCAACAAAGACTTGATCACAGGAAGACTCCTGAACTGGACTCTCTCCGATTCCACCAACCGGATTACTATCTTGGTCGGTGTCTCGTACACCTCGGATCCAGTGCAAGCTTGCAAGATTCTGCGCGATATCTGCTCGGCTCATCCCAACGTTTTAAAAGACCCCGAGCCAACCGCATTTTTTGAACAATTTGGGGACAGCACCCTGAACTTGAAGGCCCGATTGTTCTTGGCAAGTTTGAACCAGCGATTGCCAACGCAACATGACCTGCATACCTCCATCTTGCAGAAGTTTAACGAGCTCGGGATCGAGATTTCGTTTCCGCAGCGGGATTTGCATTTGCGAAGCCTTCCGAAAGAGCTGTCGGACGCTTTAAACGGAGCCAGCATTCGAAGAGCTGCTTAGAGGCCGCGTGGGACTTAGGCTCATAGCGGCATGTCGACTCGCATCCAAAATGGATGCTGCCGATCAGCACGGCCACGCACATCTTCTAGCATGACTCGAATGTCGGGCTTGGGCTCGATTCGTTTTCGATCGATTTCGATGGTCCGCGTGAAGTCGATGAACTCGGGGCCCAGAGAGATGGTGTACTTCTTGGCAGGAACTGTTTGCATACGGATCGAGTTTGTTGCTGTATTGATCGACGATTCGATTTTGTATTCAATACC
>CAITIF010000140.1 GCA_903892365.1 uncultured Pirellula sp.
GGGGGCGATGCCCATGGCGGCGATGATTCAATGTCGTTCGACGCTAGTCTGTAGATCGGCTACGAGCGAAGCATGTTGTGGCTTCGAAGCCACTCGATGGAATCACGAATGGAATCCTCTGCTGGGCGAAATCGATAGTTCAGTTCTTGGATGGCTCGTTCGCTAGAATACCAATGAAACTGAGTCGCCATGGTGACAGCTGCGGAGTTGATTGGAGGTTCTTTGCCAGTCAACCTTCCTATAAAATCGCCAGCGGTGCAAGCCACCATCCGGCCGGGCAATCGCATGTAAGTAAACGGGCCTCGCTTTCCGAGTTGGTGGCAGATTCGTCGCCATAGTTCCAGGTAGGTTATATTTTCGCCTCCCAAAATAAAATGGCGGCCAGTCGGCGTGGTTTCGATTGCGTTCAAGATAGCATCGGAAGCATCACGTGGGTCGCAAACGGAACAGCCTCCGGAAGGAGCCAGTAAGGCAATCCCCTGGAGCGCTTGAACCATCTTTCCACTGCTGGGTTTCCAGTCCCAAGGGCCAAGCATGAACGCGGGATGGACGATAGTCGCTTTCTGTCCAGCTTCCACGGCTTTCTTTACTTCCAGCTCAGCGGCCCGTTTCGAAACGACGTAAGTGCATGGAATTTGCCCGTCCCCAGTTGTTTCTTCGTTGGCCGGCAATGATTGAGAGCCGATCGCGAGCGTGTTGACGGTCGAAACATGGACGAAATGGGTATCCTGCTTTTGGGCAAAGTCCAGCAACGTTTTTGTCCCATCGCGATTGATCCGCAAAGACTCTTGCATTTGGCTCCAGCCGATATGAATATGAGCGGCGGTGTGCACGATTGCGTCAAAACGCGACTCAAAGACGGGCTTCAGCGAGTCAGGGTTGGATAAATCAGCTGAAAAAACCCGAATTGGCAAACCAGCCAAGGCGGGATGATCGCTACCGGAACGAGCTAGGGCGGCCACCTCGAATCCGCGGTCTAAAGCAGACCGAATTACATTGTTTCCCAGTAGTCCTGTACCTCCGGTTACGAGCAAACGCACTTCCGATCCTTTCAATAACTGAATGTATGTTTCTTGGGAGGCATACTTATAGCCCAACCCAGGGGGGCTGCAAGGGTTTTCGGTCAGCCTGTATAATCTCCAGCTTCTTGTCTCAGTTTTTTACCGAAAATTTACCGATGCCGATTATTAGCACTCATGGATTATGCAAGCAATTCGGTACCGGAGATGTCGCGGTGGAAGTTCTCCGCGGGGTGGACTTGTCCATCGAGAGCGGTGAATTCGTAGCAGTCATGGGTCCTTCCGGATCTGGGAAGAGCACTTTAATGAGTATTATCGGTGGGATCGAGCCGCCGACGAGTGGACGCGTGATTTTAGATGGGGTCGACATCGCAAATTTGAGCGATGACGAAAGAACGCTGCTTCGGCGGCGAAAGATCGGCTTTGTTTTTCAGGCATTCAATTTGATCCCGACACTTTCGGCCGTGGAGAATGTGGCTCTTCCGTTGGAATTAGACGGACTTGATTGGAAGACCGCCAAGACAAGGGCGATGGAAGCGTTGGAACGCGTGGAATTGACGCATCGGGCCGCTCACATTCCCGCTAAGCTTTCCGGTGGCGAGCAACAGCGTGTTGCCGTCGCGCGGGCTTTGGCGATCAAGCCGGCGATTCTTTTGGCCGACGAGCCTACGGGGAATTTGGATTCGCGACAAAGCGGAAGAATTACGCAGTTGCTTGCAGATCTTGCACGCGATGCGAACCAGACCATTGTGATGGTGACCCATGATGCTAATGTTGCGAGATCGGCATTCCGTCTGTTGATGTTTCGCGATGGAAATATTGCCCGAGACCTGAATCAAGACCAGTTCGCTGCGAATGCTCAAGCGTTCAACGTTGGTTCATCATCACAATCCAAGAGCGTGTCCGCAGGTCCCGTGGATCCAGCGATTCTGTCGGAGGGGAATCGCTGATGCCGCTCAGAAAATTATCGCGTCGTGAGATTCAATCGCGACCGCTTCGCAGCTTGCTAACCCTGCTTAGCATTGTCATTGGGGTTTCTGCGATCGTTGCAACTTCGCTGGCTTCGTCGTCTGCCCGGCTTGCGCAAATAGCGATGGTCAGTGCGGTAACTGGGAACGCGTCTTTGGAGATCGAGTCGGTTGGCGGAGCTTCGTTCGATGGAAAGCCCCTGGAGGCAGTGCTCGACATCCCCGGAGTTGCAGTTGCGTCGCCTGTGATGAAGCGATTGAGTCAAATGACGATCGTGGTCGACGAACTGATTGCAGCCGATTCTGACGGGGTGGATTCCAAGCCTACCGATTCCAACACGGTTCGCACGCCAGCAACCACTCATAAACGCCCGCTTCAAGTTCGAGTTCAGTTGATGGGCATTGTTCCTAAACTAGATAAGCAGGTGCGCAATTACAAAGTGGTTGCAGGGGTGGATCTGGCTGAAGTTACGGCAGAAGAAAAGAAGGACGTCCCCTCGATTTTGGTGGATGAACGTTTCGCAAAGTCCATTCATTTGGAAGTTGGAAGCCGAGTTCGATTTCTGACTCGCGATCTCATGAAGGATGCTCGCGTTGTTGGGCTGACCGCATCCAGCGATGCGAGTTCGGGAATGCAATCGGGCATCATGGTTGCCGAACTGCGCACAGTACAAAGATGGTTTAAGTCGAATGGCAAGATCGACTCCTTGCAGTTGGTTCTGAAGGAGGATGCGAAACTGCCGGAGGTGAAAAAGTCGGTGGAAGCGTTGTTGCCTGACGGCGTGAAGGTGCGAGTACCACAGCTTCGAAGCCAGCTTGCACAAGAAACCACCATCGCGATGGAGCAAGGTTTGCGGCTTGCAATTGCTTTTGCATTGGTGATCGCTGGCTTGGTAATTTACAACACCTTTCAAATGAATATTGGCGAACGCCGACGCCAATTAGGCATTCTAAGATCGTTAGGGGCGACGCGGAAACAACTGTTGTGGATGATCGTTCGAGAAGGGCTATGGTTGGGTACCGTCGGAACTATGCTTGGGTGCATTGTCGGGCATTTTGGAGCGGCGATTTTGCGATCGACTACGGGTAGGCTCTTGCAGATCGATGTGCCACAAGCAGGGTGGTCAATTTGGCCCTACTTGGTGGCTGCGATATGCGGTTTGGTCATCTCATTCTTGGGAGCTTTTTTTCCTGCGGTTCGAGCGGCTCGGATGTCGCCCGCAGAGGCCATGCGGGTGGTTGCGACGGGGGAATTCGGAACCTCTCGGTCTGGTTGGCTAGCTGCCGGCGGAATTCTTATCAGCACTGGGCTCGCTTTGCAGTTTTTGGCGATCGCTGGGTTCATCGACGTTAGCAACGTGGTGCCAGGTGCGGTGTCCATGATGCTGGGGGTTGTCTTCTTGCTCCCAGGGGTCGTTTCGGATTTGACCTATTGTGTTACCTTCTTGCTTCGCCCTATCCTTAAGACGGAAGGCAAACTTGCCCGTCGCCAACTGCTGCGTCATCGCGGTCGCACCTCGCTTACGATCGGTATCGTGTTTATCGCGTTGGGGCTTGGGTTGGGAATGGCCAGCACGATTCTCGACAATGTTCGCAACGTCGAAGGTTGGCATCAACGAGCCATCGTGGGTGACTTCTTTGTTCGCGCTGCAATGCCGGACATGAATAGCGGTCAGGCAGCTGAAATGCCGGACGGTCTACTGGAACAAGTTCGCAACATGGAAGGAGTCAATCTGGTAGACAGCCTTGACTTTGTTCAATCGCGAATTGGGGAAACATCCGTGGTCGTGGTGGTTCGGAATTTTAGCGCTGAATCACAAGATTACTTTGACTTGGCAGAAGGCAAAGAAGCAGAAGTGTTGCAGAGTGTCCGAAAAGGATATGTTGTTTTGGGGTCCGTTTTGGCGCAGCGATTGAAGCTGCACGCCGGGGACTCGATCGCGCTCGATACATCGGAAGGGACATCCGAACTGCGGATTGCGGGGGTCGCAAACGAATACATTGCCGGCGGCTTAACCCTGTATCTGGAATCGAGTCATGCAAAACGCTTGCTTGGAGCAGAAGGGGCTGATGTGATCGTCGTTTACGCAAAGCCCGAACTGAAATCGAAGGTCGAAAAAGACCTGATTCAAATGTGCGATGAATACGGACTGATATTTCAATCGCATAGCGACTTGATCGGGATTATTCGCTCCAAGCTGAACGGAGCGGTGGGGGTGCTTTGGGGGGTGTTGGCCATGGGATCTGTGATCGCCGCTTTTGGACTGATCAACACGCTTGCGATGAACATTTTGGAACAAACACGGGAAATCGGAATGCTTCGTGTGGTTGCCATGACTCGTAGCCAAGTGCGTAAGATGATCCTCGCTCAGGCTGTTATCATGGGCTTGATTGGAATTGTCCCTGGCGTTTTCGCAGGGGTGTGGATCGCCTTCATCATCAACCTTACCACAATGCCTGTGACTGGACACGATGTCAAGTTTCAGATCTATCCGTGGTTGTTGGTGGGAGCTTTGGCGTTTGAAATGTTGGTTATTCTCATTGCAGCCATGATCCCGGCCGAGCGAGCAGCACGTCTCAATCTGTCAGGGGCCCTGCAATACGAATGATTTCAACTCTGGGCCCCACACTAGGGTATGGTTGCCATTCGCTTTACGCATAGATTCATCCCATGTTGGACGCCCGCATGCACACTTTGCTCCCTCGAATTCCGCTTGTTGCTTTGGTTGGTTTGGTTGGTATATCTCTTTGGGGTGGCTCGTTGTCGATTGCTAATTCGCCACAGCAAGGCGTTGAAAATTCAACAGACAAGAATCGAGCTATTCCGAATGAACTCGCCAGCAAGGTTGGTTCAGCCATCCATTGGCAGAGTGACTATTCGGCTGCACTGGCCAAGGCGAAGCAATCCGGAAAACCCATCTTTTGGTATGTGCCATCGATCCCAGGCACCTTCATGGACCGCAAAGAAGAAGTGGATAGGTACATGCTGGCGGGGCCTTTTAGCTGGCCCATGATTATCAATCTGATCAATCAGAATTGTATTCCATTGCGGGCCATTCCAAATCGATCGCTCCAAAAACA
>CAITIF010000141.1 GCA_903892365.1 uncultured Pirellula sp.
ATGCTGGTTTGGTAGCTTTCTTCTTCACGCGATCGTTCTTTCCGACGAACTCAAGAATCGCACGCGTTCCATTGTCACCCAACCGAGGCTTTGCGAGCCGCATGATTCGGCAG
Organism: uncultured Pirellula sp.; assembly: GCA_903892365.1. Classification (GTDB taxonomy): domain Bacteria; phylum Planctomycetota; class Planctomycetia; order Pirellulales; family Pirellulaceae; genus JBKCUI01. Next base: position 114 of record CAITIF010000141.1, read on the forward strand.
TACCCGCCTGGTCGATCCATGAATCGCGGAGCGATGGTGCTGAACAAAACGCTTAAAGCCAACTCATCACGAATGATTGCGAAGACGCGACGACGAGCTGTAATGGCAGGAGCCTTGGCATCTGCCCACTTGCTCCATTGATCGCTCTTTCGCCAAGCCTTCCATTCGTCAGAACCGCGTTCTGCTGTGGTGGCGAACTCGACGGCCTTCGCTTCGGCAGCGAGACCCTTTTTGGCGATCGTAATGCACTTCTCTACGAGCGGGCGAATTTCCTTCGCCTTCTCGAGAGTCGTGATGATTCGACCAGGCACCTTAGGTGCATTGGTGTCTAGTTCAGTGGTTTCGCGTTCGGTCAAAAAGATGGCCGCAACCATATTCGAGAACAAAGCTTTACGGTGAGCAGGCGATCGGCCAAGTACTCGGCCTTTTCTACGGTGTCTCATGACAATAATCCAAAACGCAAAAGCGATCAAAAATGTTGGTAAGTGCAAACCAATCGAAACGATTGATTATCGCATGGAAGGAACACGCATCCCTAGATGCAAACCCATGATTCCTAGTTTTTCACGAACTTCGGTCAACGTGGTTTCTCCGAAGTTTCGCACTTCGAGAAGTTGGTCTTCGGTTCGTTGTACGAGATCACGCACGAGTCGGATCCCTTCCGCTTCAAGGCAATTATTTGCTCTCACAGAGAGCTTCAGTTCGGCAACGGTAGTGTTTAATTTGGCTTCTAATTGAGCTTCGGCGCTGCCGGGACCGCCTCGAGCCACTGCGTGAACTTGCTTGCCCAATTCGTTGGATTGAACAAACGGGTTGAGATGCTTTCGAAGAATCTTAGCACCTTCAATCATTGCCATTTCTGGATGAACGGAACCGTCGGTCCACATCTCAATGATCAATCGGTCGTAGTTAGTCTTCTGACCGACCCGAGTTTCTTCGACAAAATAGCGAACGCGAACGACCGGGCTGTAGACCGCGTCCACGGGGATAATCCCGATTTCATGGTCTCCGGAGCTATGTTCCGTTGCAGGAACATACCCGCGTCCATTTTCAACGACCATTTCCATCATGAAAGGAGTGTCGGCAGTGAGGTTCGCCAGCACATGGTCGCTGTTAATGATTTCGACATCGGAATCGGTTTGGACGTCGGCACCGGTGATTGGGCCAGCTTTGTCGCGGGACACGGTCAAAACGCGAGTGTTTTCGCTGTGGTTTTTGACGACCAAGCTCTTCACGTTCAGAACGATTTCTGTTACGTCTTCAAGCACACCCGGAATCGACGAGAACTCGTGCTGAGCACCGCGGATCTTGATTTGGGTAACCGCACTGCCTTCCAGGCTTGATAGCAAGACTCGACGAAGGCTGTTGCCGATGGTGGCACCAAAACCACGCTCAAACGGCTCAGCTGTGAACTTCCCATAGGTCGAAGAAAGAGTCGAACGATCGACGCTCACTTGACTCGGAAGTTCTAATCCACGCCAACGGATATGCATTGCCAGGGGTCTCCAAAACTACAAAAAATCGAAGGGGAAATTGTATTCGAAGTCGCGTTGGCGACTAGACGCGTCGCTTCTTACGTGGGCGACAGCCGTTGTGAGGAATCGGGGTGATGTCTTCGATCATCTTGACCGTGATTCCAGCAGCTTGCAAAGCAGTGATCGCGGATTCACGACCCGATCCTGGACCCTTCACCCACACTTCAATCTCCTTAACGCCAAACTTGGCGGCTTTTTCTGCCGCTTGCTGAGCAGCCGACTGGCCAGCGAACGGGGTGCTTTTACGCGAACCCTTGAAGCCGCTCGTTCCGGCACTTGCCCAGCACAAGGTATCACCCTTGGTGTCTGTGATGGTAACGGTCGTGTTGTTGAACGTTGCCTTCACGTGGGCGATTGCGGATGTGACGTTGCGTCGAACCTTACGACGCTTGTTTGCTACGGAAGCACTTGTATTGGTTGCTGTCTTGGCCACAGTTCGGACCGTTCCTTCGAAACAAAATTGCTATGGATGCTAATGTAATTGTACGACTTGACCGCGATGAAGGTCTCGAGGGCCGAAACCCTCGATAAACCATTGGTTTTGGGAACCATTGGTCTTGGCAGAACGCCAAAACTATCGCAAATCCTTCACGCCCTTCTTGCCGGCGACCGTCTTTCGAGGTCCCTTTCGAGTCCGTGAGTTCGTCCGAGTACGCTGACCGCGAACCGGAAGACTTTGCTTGTGGCGAATGCCTCGGTAGCACTTGATTTCACGCAGCCGGTGAATGCTTTGCCCTACTTGACGTCGAAGCGGACCTTCAACGGTGTAGTCACGCTCCAGCAAGCTCGACAATCGGCTCAATTCGTCTTCGTCAAGGTCACGAGCCCGCTTGGTTGGGCTAATCTTGGTTTTGACACAAGCCTCTCGTGCAACCGCAGGCCCAACACCATATAGGTACTGCAGCGAGTATATGACTTGTTTATCATTCGGAATATCAACACCAAGAAGACGCGGCATGCTTGCCTACTCCTAACCCTATATCTGCCTGTACTTTACGCAAAATTGCCCGCATGGTTTTCGTGTGTGAAGACGAAAATACACGGTTTCCCTACCAGGAAGCCCCACAGTGTAGCGAAGGGTGCCGTTATTCTGCAAGGGTTAATTGGCTCGAATTGGCACGCATTTTTCTTAACACTGCATCGGCACCCACGACTTCGCACCTTCAAAGAATTAAATCAACTGATCCAGTTGGTCCACCAAGCTGGCGAATTGACTCAATGCAGTCTCGACAGGCTCTGGTTTTTCCAGGTCGACACCGGCCCCGCGTAACAAGTCCAGCGGATCCTTCGAACACCCACCCTTGAGGAATCCAAGGTAATCCTGAAGCTCTTTCTGCCCCCCCGTTAACACGCGGCGCGACAGTGCGATCGCAGCGGAAAGGCCAGTGGCGTACTTGTAAACGTAAAAACCGCGATAAAAATGCGGGATCCGGAAGCATTCCAACTCCAGCTGTTCATCGATTTGGAAGGCCGGCCCAAAATACGCCGTCAACAAATCCCTGTAGACCTTTTTGAAGCTAGCGACTGTCAGCGGTTCTCCAGCTTCCGCCATCGCATGTGTTATCTTTTCGAATTCGGCGAACATGGTCTGCCGCACCACGGTGGCTCGGATGCTGTCGATCTCGTGGTTGATGATTGCCGCCTTCTGCTCCTTGGTGGTTGCATGCTGAATCATATGATGGGCGAGTAGCTGCTCATTGAAAGTACTGGCAACTTCGGCCACGAAAATCGTGTAGTTGTAATACTGAAAGGGCTGGTTGGCGGCGGAATAATAGGTGTGCATCGAATGCCCAGCTTCGTGCGTTAGCGTAAACACATCATTCAGCACGCTCGGTTTGAAATTCATCAAGATAAATGGGTCCGCATCAAAGGTGCCGCAGCTAAAGGCTCCGCTTTGCTTGCCTTGATTGGGGTAGCGATCGCACCATCGGCCCCGCAACCCTTTTTCTAGTACTCCGCAATACTCTGTCCCAAGAGGACTCAACGATTGCAGCACGACATCGGTGGCTTCGTCCCACGAATGATGTGCCTGATGGTCGGCCAAGATGGGAACGTACGTATCGTAATGATGAATTTCCTGAAGTTTCATCTTCCTGCGGCGCATGTCAAAATAACGATGCACGGCTGGCAAATGCTTATGCACCGCTGCGATTAAGTTGTCATACACGCTTTGCGGTACATTGTCTGCAAACAAAGAACTTGCTCGAGCGCTGTCGTAGTTCCTGGCCTTCGCATAGTAAACATCGCCATGAATGCTGCCTGCCAGGGTTGCCGCCAGCGTATTCTCGTGCGCCGCGAACTGTTGGTAATACTGATGAAAAGCCGTTTTTCGAACTTCTCGGTTGGGTGACAGCAAAAAGGAACTGAACGAGGCGTTGGTCAGGTCGACCGATACACCTTGGTCGTTGACAACTTGACCAAACTTCAAATCGGCATCATTGAGCTGCCGAAACGCCTTGCTGGCCGTTTGGGCCATTTCGCCCTGCATGGCCAACAGATTCTCTTCAGGTTGAGAAAGAGTATGTTTCCGATAGCGATTGATGCGTTCTAGGACCAATCGCATCGGCGCGAGACAAGGCTCCTGCATCATGGCGTCCAGCCTCTCACCCGGAATGGACAGGATTTCTGGCCGAACAAAGCTCGCTGCCTGACCCGCTTTGGTCGCAAGATTCTGGTACCTAGCAACGAAACCTTGGTAATGACTGTTGCCTTGATCCTCCGTGGTCTTCAAAAACGCATACGTCCCAAGTCGCTCGCCAAGCCGATCCAGCTTGATATCAAACTCCAAACACGCCGCCAGCATTTCAGCGGACTCGCCGAGCTTGCCTGCAAACTGAGCAAATCCGTCAATTTCTTTTTCAAACTCGGACAACGCTTCCATCCAGCTCTCGTCGGAATGGAATAAACTACTCAGGTCCCAAGTATCGGCGACGGGGACTTCGGTGCGTTTCGGATTCGAATTCGGAGTTGGGTTCGCAACGGTCATCGAGCAAGATTGCTTTCTAAAGGATAAGGACGAACTGAAAATGACGAATCACCGCATTGTAGCCGATGCTATCCACAGCAGCGACATCGATCGCCCTACCTTGAACATCGCTAAACCATCTCTCGCCTTTGCTTTATCGTACTGCTCCGTTTTTCTTTTCACGGTACTTCCTTTGAGAAGCATGGCGGATGACTCATGGGATCGGTTTCGGGGACCAAATGGGTCAGGTGTGCTGCAAGATTGCAAAGTCCAGATCCCTTGGAGCGATTCGCAAGTCTCTCGAATCTCCCTGGAAGGAACTGGCAATGGGTCGCCTGTTCTTTTTCGGGACCGCGCGTTTGTGCTTTCCTCCGATCCCAAAACCGCTCAAAGATTCGTTTATGGAATTGACCTTAAAACCAATTCGATCGAATGGCGAAAAACCTATGAGTCGATCGAGCATTCGCTCCATCAGCTCAGTTCCTATGCATCATCGACCCCGTGTGTTGATGATCAAGGAGTCTACGTCGCTTGGGCCGACCCCAAAAACGTAGTTGTCAAAGCCTTCTCGCACGACGGTTCGGAACGATGGTCTCGCGATTTCGGCCGATATGTTTCTCAGCATGGTTTTGGGACATCTCCCATTCTTGTCGATGGGCTCTTGATTCTGCTCAATAGCCAAGACGCTCAAGAGCTACCTCCAGGTGTTGAGCCCGGACAGGACAGCATGATTGCCTTGGAGACTACAACAGGACAGGTCGCTTGGCAGATAGAACTCCCTACCACGCGTGTGTGCTACGGAGTGCCCTGTGTTCGAAAGACAGCAGATGCAACGGAACTGATCTGCAGCACGACCGGCCAAGGGATGTTTGCATTGAACGCTAAGTCAGGAGAACTTCTTTGGTCCCATGATTGTTTTCGACAACGCGTTTGTTCTTCCGCCGTTCTCTCGGGCAATATTTTGCTGGGGACGCATGGTTCCGGAGGCGGACGTGACAATCTTCTGGTGGCCTTCGATGTGGACCAGCGCAAGGAGCTGTTTCGCATCAATCGATTCGCCCCTTATGTACCCACCCCCGTGGTTGACAACGGCTACGTGTTCTTATGGAGCGACACCGGCATTGTGACTTGCATTGAGCTGAAATCGGGAAGCCAAGTTTGGAACAAACGAATCGGCGGCGACTACTCAGGCTCGCCCGTGATTCTTGGTAACAAGCTGATCAACGCTTCGCACGATGGCAAAGTGACCGTCCTGGCAGCCACGGGCGAATTTGAAGAATTAGGATCGATCGAAACTTCGCAAACGATTCGCTCCACGTTGGCAGCGAGGAGCGATTGCGTTCTGCTTCGGTCGAATGAGGAACTCTGGATCATTCGCTGATCCAGTCCTTGGTTCCGCACACGACCGCAAAAAAATGCGTTGGGTGATATGCTGCTTAGCGGTGTTGGATCAACACTCGGACCCCTTTTTTGTTCGACGAGATAACGTCGAGCAAGCCGTCGCCGTTGATGTCGCTGACTTCAAATTGGGTTCCAATCCCAGAGTCACTATCGATCAATTGAGGAACGAAGTTGACGAACCCGTCGTTCTCTTTGACAGCCTTCAGCCAGTAGACCTTTGCATCCCAATCGTGGCCTGGTTCGGACCGTCCATGCGACCACCATCTTTTTCCTGTGACCAGATCTTTGTTTCCATCGCCATCGATATCAACAAAATGAGCCGCATGCGATTCGGATACCAAGCGACCGAAGAGTTCGACCTTGTCGAAGGCTGGATCGGGATCGTTGCTATCTTTTAGTTTCGGACGTTGGCGGTACCACCAAATGCCGAACTTATGAGCGGACGTGCTCAAGACATCCGTCAAACCATCGTTATCAACATCGAACGCAAACATGTCCGCGCATGATTCTCCCAAGTTGGCAGGATGGAACGTCCAAGCTGATTTGCCATCGTTCGGTTGAGGCTGTTCCCACCAGCCTGCCGTGCAAAGGACGTCTTGCTTTCCATCCCGGTTCAGATCCCCGATACCCAACCCATGACTAAAACGGTTTGTGCCGGGAATGGATTTTCCAGGTTGACTGGGCTCGCTGATCGGGTGCATTTCCCAAAGTCCGTTGGGGTCTTTGTCGTTGGGTGAAAAATAGGCCATTTGGCCATCGTTGCCATCGGCAGGTGCGCCAACCGGTTGGAACCCCATCAATAGCACTCGCTTGCCCGTTCCTAAAAGATCTGCATAGATGGGTGTTTCGTTGCAGGCGCTATGCCAAATCGTATGCTTGATCCAATGCCCTTCTTTTCCTTTGGGGTTTTCCATCCAATAGCAGGGGATACCGGGGAAATCGATCACGATCAAATCGGGATAGCCATCATGGTTCAGGTCTTCAGCCCAGCAAGCGAAAGAGCGACTGTAGTTTCCAAGCCCGTCCTTATGGTCCATGGGCGGTTGCAACTCATGAGGCGTCCACTGGGGTGCTTCATACCAATACTCACCATTGAGCACGTCCTTCTTGCCGTCTTGGTTTACGTCCGCGACCGCCACCCCTTCGGATCGAAACTTGGTGTCTAGTACTTGTTTGGTCCATGAGATGCTTGCAGGATCCGCCGCCATCGTTGGAAGGCAGAAAGGAAAAACAGCGGCACTAAGAATGATTGAAAAAAGTCTGCGCATTGAAGTTAGCTCCGAGAGGATAAAGCAACCGATCTTCGCACCCAAGCTTGAAGGTGCCTGAAAGTGCTTAGGGCCATCTTAACATGCCAGCTGGTGCCGTGCCCGTTCCGAAGCCTCCATGGCTTTCATAAAATCCATTTTGAGCAGCGGGCGTTAACAACCAGACAATTGCGGTCGAAAAATGTAAGTCGAAAGGTAGCCAGCGAAAGTAAGGTTCTGAAATTTTTCGCCCCCCATTTTTCGACAGACTCTTTTGGTACTTTTGTTCGTACTTAGAGCCATCAAAGGGACATAGCGTATTTCCGGGTGGCTGTGGTGTCTTTCGGGGAATCTGCAACCTGATAAGGATACAAGCCTGTAGCCGGTGGTTGAGCGTCAGCGACACCACCGGAATGGTATCGCATGCGCATGAGCATCCGGAAAGGATGCAAGCTTCGTCGGTGCTACCTCGCTTCGATCGAGATCGACATGTTCAGTGCTTTGCTGCTGGCACCCCGTCGGGGTGCTATGAGCGAACTGACGTGTAACCGGCGGTGTCGCTGACGCTCAACCGCCGGCTACAGGCTTAGATTCCTCCGGAATGCCAGGACTCGGGCGCATCGGGTTGAAAGCCCTAGTGACACATCAAAGGGACATAGCATTTGTTCGGATGGGTATGATCGAACTGACGTGTAACCGGCGGTATCGCTGACACTCAACCGCCGGCTACAGGCTTAGATTCCTCCGGAATGCCAGGGCTCGGCTACGCGTTTTCATTCTTCCAGAATACTTGGACTCGGGCGCACCGAGTTGCTAAGCCTTATGGGCGAAACATGAGACCTTCTAAAGACTGACGTGTTCCGCAGACCGTATGCTTCCTTTGATAAGGCCATCCGATTTTCGGTCCTTCGCTATGAGCAAATAGTGTGGGTTGAGCGCACGGGCCGAATACCTAGGTCTGGCTATTCTGGGAAAGAAAAGACTTGCCCGTCGTTTCTGGAGGCCATCAAACGAAAGATTGCAATGTCGATGTTGGTTGCGATGAACTGAGTCGAACCGTCCATCAAGGAGAAAAAAGCCCCGCCTTGATGTGGGCTCCAAAATCCACCAGGACTTCCATTCGGTGAATTAGGCCCACCCGACCGGACGTGAACCGTTGTCATGGTGATGGCAGGGCGACGCGTAAAGCCAACCACTTGAGATCTCTTGCTTGCGATCTCTGGCGAAAAAACTGTCGTTCCAGTGGGAATGACACCCGTCCAAGAGTTAGGCGAAAACATGCTCGCGCGCTCGCCGATACCAATCGTGTTCGATGTGCCGTCTAGAATATCACGCATCGCTACCGGGCGATTGCGATGGAACATACCGTTAAATCCAGCCTCTTCGTACATTGCGCTGTAACGAGGCGCATCGGCCGGATTGCCTCCACCCAAGCAGCTCACGTAGCTGGTCGGAGCCAAGTCCGTCAGTCCGATGGTCAACGGCCATACCGTCACTCGGCCGCTCCAGGCATCCGATGGACACCGGTACATAGCAATCGGTGTCGATCGAGCTACTTGATTGACTGGGTCGCCAATCGATCGATTGAAGTCGATCGAACTGTGAAGCGACGACTGCTCAATAAACGGCAGCAGCATTGCATACATGCTCCAGCCAGGCCCCGCCTCGGGGATCCCATCATTGGACTGCCCCGACCAAGTCCCAGTCACTCGGGAAATGAACCCGGGCGGAAACGTCTTCAGTGCCGACTCGTAATTATGAAGTGCCAGAGTCACTTGCCGCAAGTTGTTGGAGCAACTCATCCGTCGTGCAGCCTCGCGCGCTGCTTGAACCGCAGGAAGCAAAAGTCCGACCAAAATCCCAATGATCGCGATCACCACCAACAGCTCAACTAACGTGAACCCGTTTCGACCTTTCCTTACCATCTCCAACCTCTCGCAAACACGCGTAAACCGGATCCTTGTCGAGACACAGTCTCATTAGCGTCGCAAAAAAAGCATTTTTGTCAACTGGCGTTGTGTAAAAGACTCCGAATTTTCGGTCTCGAGTGGCCTGTTCGCGATGGCCTGAAGGGGATGCGCGTTCCAGATTCCCTGCAAAACGCATGTGTTTGCCAATTCTCGCGGACAAATTTGGCCCAGACGCACCGATCAGAAAAACGACCAAAATAGGGTTTAAGAGAAAGTTCGAGCTGATTTCGGGGTTGGGATTCGCATTGTTTGCTGCTTATGGTTTGGTTGACCCCGTTATGGATGTGGGGTACCATTGAACGGTCCCACCCGCCTAGCGTTTTGCCTGTTTGAAGGAAACGTCCATCGTTGTCAGGGCTGGATTGTCACGCGTTCTCGCCCAACCTGGAGCTTCATCCATGCAGTTTTGCGCTCATCGTATTCTTTGCATCCTTGGCATCCTGATACCCCTGGGTAACGTCTCGATTCTCGCCGCGAGGGAATCCGTTCCGGAATCCAACACACCGAGCTTCAGCAAAGACATTTTGCCGATCTTGCGTGCGAATTGTTTTGGATGCCATCAAGATGCGAAAAAGCTGGGCGGTTACTTGATGACGGATTTCGCGACGTTGCTTGCAGGAGGGGAAACAGGAAGTGCGGCGATTGTGCCCGGGAAATCGTCCGAAAGCCACTTGATTCACGAGGTGAGTTTGGTGGATGGTAAGGCCGAAATGCCTAAGAATGGAAAGCCATTGTCGGAGATCGAAATCGATCTTCTGAAGCGTTGGATTGATGCCGGGGCAGTCAATGACTCTGTTTCGACGGGCCCAAAGTACTCGGCCAATCACCCACCGGCGTACGTACAACCGCCCACCATTGCCTCGCTTGATTTTTCCAAGGATGGAAAGCACATTGCTTTGAGCGGATTTCATGAAGTGCTGATTCTGAACACTGACTCTTGGGGATTGCACAAGCGATTGATCGGGTTGAGCCCCAGAATCGAATCATTGCGATACTCGCCGGATGGAAAATGGCTGGCGGTGGCGGCGGGTGAACAAGGTGTTGGAGGCGAGTTGCAGATTTGGAATGCTCAGTCCCTGGAACTCGAACAAAGTTTTCAATTGGGTAGCGATACGCTGTTCGGAGTCAACTGGTCGCCCGATTCACAGTCGATCTCGTTCGGCATGGCGGACAACACCGTTCGGGTTGTCGCTCTGTCGGGCCAGCAGACTCTCTATCAGCGAGCTCACGAAGACTGGCCGCGTGCCACTGTCTTCACCGTGGACGGGAAGTATCTTCTGTCCGCGAGTCGCGATCGAACGGTCAAACTTACCGAAATAGCAACGGAGCGATTCATTGATAACGTGACGTCGATTACCCCCGGAGCGTTGCGTGGAGGTGTTCAGGCTCTGGCTCGCCATCCAGGACGGGACGAAATTCTTGTCGGAGGTGCCGATGGAACTCCCAAAATTTATCGAGTCTTTCGTCAAACGGCACGTGTGATCGGTGATGATGCCAATTTGGTGCAACAAATGGAACCCATGGCGGGGCGAATCTTTGATGTCGCTATCAGCCAGGACGGCAAGTACCTTGCAGCCGCATCGACTCTTGATAAACAAAGTCTGGTTAAGGTTTGGTCTTACGATCATACGTTGCCTCCAGAAATCAAGACCATTCAAGACAAGCCGGCTGCTGCTCGTTCGCCCGAGGAAATCAAGCAGCTTCAAGTTTATGTCACGGCCAAACCCGTAGAAGTTGCATCATGGACTTTGCCGAACAACGCCGTTTATTCGATAGCCTTTGATTCCATGAATCGCTTGGCCGTCGGTGGGACAGATGGTCACTTGCGAGTGTGGAATTGTGATTCCAAAGAAGCAGTTTGCGATGTCAACATCACGCCCGATACGAAATCAACGGCTCAATCGCCGGATCAGTTGGCCGAATTGCGAATCAATCGCTTGAATGCGATCGCTCAATCGCACGCTTCAGAACGTCAAACGCCCGAGGTGGCCAAGGAGCTTGCCGAGTTCCCACTGGCCCGAGTTACATCGATCTTGGTCCAACCGGAAACGCTCGAATTGACGCACTGGAACGATTCGGCGCAGATCGTTGTTTCGGCGGTTCTTGATAATGGCGAGATTCGGGATGCTAGCCGCATCGCTTCGCTCACCAACAATTCCAATCAAGTTTGGTTATCGCAGCGAGGCTGGATCCAGCCTCTGGTTAACGGCCTATGCGAGATCGAAGTGCAATTGGGTGGACACAAGAAATCCTTGCCTATCAATGTGAAGCTGGAATCCACCAAGGAAATGGACTTTATTCGCGATGTGAATCCAGTTCTCTCGCGATTGGGCTGCAATCAAGGGACATGCCATGGTGCACAAGCCGGCAAAAACGGATTCAAGCTTTCCTTGCGAGGGTATGACCCTTTGTACGACGTTCGTTCCCTCGCCGACGACTTAGCAGGACGACGGATCAATCCGGCATCGCCGACCTCTAGCTTGATCATGACCAAACCTCTCGGCGAAGTTCCTCACGTTGGCGGTAAACTTTTTGAACCAGGAGACCAGCAAGCTTTGGTGGTTCGCCAATGGATCGCTGAAGGTGGCAAAGTGGATATGGGCTCGCAGCGCGTCGTTAAGCTGGATCTGTCGCCAGCCAATCCGGTCGCACCCATGCCGGGCGCTATCCAGCAATTCCGCGTCTTAGCAACCTACGCAGATGGAAGAACTCGCGATGTAACTCGCGAAGCCTTTGTAGAAACGGGGAACGGCGAAGTCGCTTCGGTCATTGATGGCAGTCGAGTGCAAGCGATCCGTCGCGGTGAAGCGCCGATCTTGGCTCGTTATGAGGGTGCTTATTCGGCGACTACCCTTACCGTCATGGGGGACCGATCCGGTTTCGATTGGCAACCGACCGAACAATCCAATCCTATCGATCGCTTGGTGGCAGCAAAGTGGGAACGCATGAAGATCAAGCCGTCCGAGCTCTGTTCGGATGCGGATTTTCTTCGTCGAGTCACTTTGGATTTAACAGGCTTGCCCCCCACGGTGGAAGAGGTGCGTGCATTTTTGGCGGACGCGACCGAGACCGAACAGAAACGCAATCTTTTGATTGACCGTCTGATTGCGAGCGATGCCTTTGTGGATCATTGGACCAACAAATGGTCTGATTTGCTGCAAGTGAATTCGAAGTTCTTGGGCAAAGAGGGGGCTACTAAATTTCGGGACTGGATCCGCGAAAGTGTTGCCAAGAACGAGCCCTATGACAAATTTGTTCATGCGATCGTGACTGCAACTGGGTCCAATCGCGAAAATCCGCCTGCTTCGTATTACAAGATTTTGCGAACCCCAGAAGATACGGTCGAAAATACAACGCATCTGTTCTTGGGTGTGCGATTCAATTGCAATAAGTGCCACGATCACCCGTTCGAAAAATGGACTCAAGATCAGTACTACGAAACGGCGGCATACTTCTCGCAAGTATCGCTCAAAAAGGATGAAGCGTCGGGCAACGCTACCATCGGTGGATCGGCTGTCGAAGGGGCCAAGCCTCTGTATGAGGAAGTGTCCGATACGGGCAACGTCGAAATTCGTCATCAAAAGACGCAACAAATTGTTAACCCGAAGTTTCCGTTCGAAAGTGCCAATCCAGCCACCGCAGACAGTTCACGTCGAGCGCAGTTTGGTGCATGGTTGACCAGTCCGAGCAATCCCTACTTCGCTCGCAGTTTTGTGAATCGCATGTGGGGCTATATGCTTGGCAAAGGTCTGATTGAGCCCATCGATGATATTCGTGCAGGCAACCCGGCCAGCATTCCTGAATTGCTTCAGTTTCTGGAGCAAGATTTTGTCGAACACAAGTTTGATGTTCGGCATCTTGTTCGCACCATCTGTCGATCGAAAACCTATCAGTTATCGATGTCGACCAATGAATGGAATAAGGACGACGATCGCAATTATTCGCATGCGATGCCTCGTCGATTGCCTGCCGAAGTGCTTTACGACGCTATTCACATGGTCACCGGCTCCGTGTCGAAACTGCCGGGAATGAAGCCAGGCGCACGCGCTGCTTCGTTGGCGGACGCGGATGCTGGCCTGCCCGATGGTTTCTTAAACAATCTAGGCCGACCACCTCGAGAAAGCGCGTGCGAATGCGAAAGGTCCAGTGAGTTGCGATTGGGCTCGATCATGGCGCTGGTCAGTGGCCCCACACTGGGAATGGCCATTTCGGACCAAGCCAATTCGATCCGCAGCCTCGTCGATAATGCGACGCTTGATTCGAAGTTGGTAGACGATCTCTTTATGAAAGTTTTGAATCGGCCAGCCACTCCAGGTGAAATTGAAGCAGCCTCTTCGGTGATGGCGAAGATCGAAGAAGACCATTCCAAGCTTGCAAAATTGTTGGAAGATCGCGAAGCCTGGTGGATCGACGAAAAGCCGAAACGGCAAGCCAAGCAGGATGCCGATAAAGCCATGGCGGAAGCCGAATTGGCAGCTCGGGTGGAAGCGATTCGAGCCGATCGTGAAGCTGCCGAGCAAGCGCGGTTGGAACGTGTCGCTGCAATCAAAAAGTCCGTTGAGGAATTGGAGGCTGCCGCGCAAGCAAGGTTCAGTGATTTCTTGGATCGCAATAAGACACTCACCGTTTGGCAAACTCTAGCTAGTTCGAAACTGGAATCGACCAACGGCGCCGTGCTTGTTCCTCAATCCGATCGATCGTTGATCGTTCGGGGATCGACCGAAAAGACTACCTACACTGTTCAAACCCCGTCGAATGCTGCCGAGATCAACGCGGTTCGCATCGAGGCCTTAACGTCGCCTGAATTCAAAGCTCAAGGACCTGGACTTTCTCCCAACGGTAATTTCGTGCTGACCGAATTGGAGCTTTTTGCAGGCGTGCCGGATAAGCCAGAAACCATGCGAAAGATCAAGCTGGTCAAAGGCATCACCGATTTCGATCAACCCGGCTTCTCAGCAGCAGCGGTTATCGATGATAAGCCACAAGATCAAGGTGGTTGGGCTGTTCATGGTGCCGAAGGGGTCGAGCATTGGGCTGTCTTTTCCACGCAAGAACCCATTCGGTTGCAACCAGGTGAAGTGCTTCAATGGAAGCTCCATCAGTTTCACGATGCGCCGGAACACCGCCTGGGAAGGTTCCGTCTAAGCGTCGCGAATCACTCCG
>CAITIF010000142.1 GCA_903892365.1 uncultured Pirellula sp.
GTTCTCAATCGTGGTTTTGGTGGATCTTCGCCGTTGGGAGTGGCGACAAACAAATCGCTTTCTTCATCGGTTAGAGAGCTCAAATCGATATCGCTGGCATCGTCGAGCGGCAAATCGAAGCCTCGTTCGAAAGCGGAGTCGTTCGATGACGGTGCCGTCTTTGCAAACGAACGAAGTGACATCAACGCGACCCCAACCATTCCGAACAATGCAAGCGTTTGCCAGGATTCAGAAAGCCATTCCAAAGCCAGAGCGGTGGTAGACGGCAGTGGCGGGCTTGGGACTGGCATGTCTAGGTAATCGGTAACATTTACCTTTGGCAGCTTGTCTTCCCCGGCTGCACCCTTGGGCAGAATTGGCGTCAATGTTAATTGAATATTGGTTTCGGTTTCCTTTTTGATTCGTGCCAGCTCTGTCTCAGTAAATGGGGGCGCATCGCTGGCAAGTTTTCCAGGGTTCAGAGCTAACCATTTGACGGTCGCTGCTTTTTGGTAGTAGGAAAATGGAACGGAAACGGTGAAAGCGGCTCGCAGAGTTTGAAGCCCTGCTTTTTCGGTTCGTGTTAGAGTGTTGCCGGTAACTCGCTTGTCGTTCTCAACGAGCTCCTTCGTAACACTGCTTTGATCTGGAGTGCCGGGGTTGTTTAGCGAAGCGCCCTTATTGGCTAGTGCATTGGGCTCGGTGCCCGGTCTTCCTCCCGCCGTTTGCTTTTGATTGGTTGCATCCTTTTTGGAGGTAGTGGATTGGATGGTAGTTGGTTTGTCGTTGTAGGTAAGAATGTCGGTCTCTTCATTCAGCGTCGGATCAATTTCCACATTTACATCTACGCGAACATCACCATAGTCCATGAGCAACCGCTCGGCTCGATCGCGGAACAGTTCTTCTTGCTCCCGTTTTACTTGGTAGTACCGCGCCTGAGCAACCGAATTGGGATCGTTCGAGATCATGGTGGTGTGGGATTCGGTCAAATCCAACAATGCAACATCGCTTTCTTTGAGGCCGGCAAATGCCTTAGTGACATATTGGATGATGGCGTGCTGCTGGGACATCGCCAAGCGTTTTCCGCCAACGGTCTTGATGGCTACCGTAGCCGTTTGTTTTCGATCGGAAGAAAAGCCTTCTCGCTTTTCGTCGTACGTAACATTAGCATCGATTAGATTGTTGATCTGCTTGATATTGTTGGCAAGGTCCTTCAGTTTGCCTGCGACGTGTTTCGCTTCCGTCGTTTTGGTTGACTCCAAGAAACCAGGGTTGTTGATGGCCGCATCGATCGCTCCCCCCATGCCTTCGGGGACGGCTTTCCCTTCGTCAATGGCCTTGTAATAAAGATCCTTAGAGGCAACTGGAACCTGGATTCGATTTCCATTGCGTTCGTATTTTCGCAAAGCGGCTTTGCTTAAAGCAAACTCGATCTTGTCCAAATCCGCTTCGCTCAAGGATCTACCATCGAAGAGATAGACCATCGTGCCATTGCCGGTAGTTGCCCCTTGTATTAGAAAGAGCGAACTTACAACAACGCCTGCTGTCAGCAAGATAGCCATCAGTCGTGACTGAGGGGTCATGCCAGCAAGCAGCGATTGTATTTGCTGCAACATTTGATTGATCGAATTCATAGCTTACTCGTTAGTTCCTGTACTAGTCCGAAAGGGGGCCGTCCCTTGATCGGGTAGATGATTAGACGCGGATGGAGTTGATTTCCTCGTACGCCTGCATCAGTTTGTTTCGGATCTGGACAAGCATTCGAAAAGACATGTCCGCCTTTTGAACGCTCGTGAATACTTCGGCTTGATTGACGTCTCCGCCTGTAATCAATTGTTCCATCTGCGATTCGGCCGAGTTTTGCATGTCGTTCACGCGTTGCAATCCACCGACCAGCATGTCCGAAAAAGGGCTGCTCTCCGATTTCACGCTAGGGTTGGATCGTTCGCCAACTCGATTCAGCAATTTAGTCAGCTTTTCGATGTGCTGATTGAGTGGTGAATCGGTTTGAATTTGCATTTCAGGGAGTTTTCGTCAAAGGGTGCGAACAGGCCGCGAACAGGAAGTGGGTATTCAACCCGCGATTAGGCCAAAATGCTTAGCGTCTGACGGGACATCCCCTTGGTCACTTCCATGACCCCAACGTTGGCTTCATAGGCGCGTGAAGCTTCCAAGGCGTCCACGAACTGTTCGTTCATGTCGATCTTGGGATAGGCCACGTATCCCTTCCATTTCCCTTCGGTTGCAGCCAGTGGATGGTCAGGCTGGAATCGATAAAGAGGTTCCGATTCATCGATTTCGACCGATGAGACCTTCACCCCAGCAGCTCCCCCTTCGGCTTTGGCTTCGTCCGTTTGAAAAACCACAAAACGAGGTTGGTAGGGCTTGTTTTCGCCTTCCTCATTTTTGAGCGTGGACATGTTTGCGATGTTTCCCGAGATCGTATTCAAACGAACGCGTTGTGCTACCAATGCACTGGTACTGATATCCAAGGGAGAAATCATATGTGTTGCCTCCTGCAATGCCCGTACTGGTTCTGGTGAAACGATGGAAAGCAGATCCGTAGATATGGCTTTAGCAAATCTTGGAATTTTTGCCAAGATCGCTTCGCTCACCAAGCAGAGGACGCTTGTCGCCATTTCAAGTGAGGACAACGCTAAAGCAACCCATGGTAAGGCTGGGTAAGCCAGGGCAACGAGGTAACCTGCAGACAAAACCTTAGCTGATGCTGTCTATCCAGCTGAGCAAGGTCTGAACCAGCCTTGGGCGTGATTCACGATAGGAGTGATCCGCATTTTCAATGACAACTACCGATTGATTCGAGCTCTTACCGAAATCCGAGATCGCTTGTTGGAGCACGACATCGGCGTCTTTAAAGTTGGATGTTCCCCGCCGAGTCTCCTGCTCGCCAAATGTCCACAAACAAGGTACTTCAATCCGCTGCATCAGTTGCAAGTAGTCA
>CAITIF010000143.1 GCA_903892365.1 uncultured Pirellula sp.
CAACACCGTAGCAAAGCGATCTTCCGGTTCCGTCGCCATCGCGTGGTAGGCAATATCCAAAAGTGGATCTTCGAATCCTGGGTCGATGTTGTTATTCTTGATGGCATTGGCCATGCATTCCCGCACGGACTTGCCTACGTGAGGAGCCTTTCCGACAACAATCTGAAATAAGATGGCACCGATGATATAGATATCACTGGTTTTGCCTATCTTGGAGATATTATGGCAGGCCATTTCGGGGGCCATGTAAACAGGCGTTCCGCTCAATCCAAAGCTCTTCGTTGTCGACAGATTAATCGCCAGTCCCCAGTCCATCACCAAGACCTCACCGAACGCACCAAGCATCACATTCTCGGGCTTCAAGTCGCGATGGATAATGTTTCGAGAATGAGCGAACGCGATCGCATCACACACTTTCATGAGAATCTCGATATTCTCCTCACATGTCTTGTCACGGATAGCGTTCTCCCAAGGGGTTCCATCGACCATTTTCATCGAGTAGAACAAGGTCCCGTCCGAATTGGAACCCATCTCGTGAATCGGTACGATGTTTGGATGGTCTAAGTCGCTGGTTATCTGAGCTTCATAGAAGAACTTCCTTCGGCTTTCGTCGGATACGGACTTGTTAGACTTGATGGCTTTAACAGCCACTTTACGCTCGAGTGTTTTCTGAATGGCGCTGTAAACAACGCCCATTCCTCCTTCGCCTAATTTACTGATGATGCGATAGTCGGGTGAGGAAACGAACGGATCAGCGCCGTCTGCCAAAGAGCGTTTGCTGATAGTCGATAGAATGGACTGATCGAAATCAATTCCCGAGTCGAAAAGATTGTTTCCCGTGTTCTTCCCAGTTTGACCGTGTCCTGAGTCGTTCAGTCCACCCAAGCGTGTTGCTCCCAACGGCGGGAACGGCAACGCTGCATTGGATCCACCCACTGTGATACCGGATGGGCCCAAAACAATCGTCGCCATCGGGCTTAGGTTTGGCTGTTCCGGAATAGTTGCAAGAGTTGCACCGATGTCGCTTAGATCCATATCCGCGACTTTGTTCCATTCGATAGACAGATCAATCGTACCTTCCATGGTTGCATCCATTTGAGCCACGGTTTTGGCGGAAGAACTTGGAACGACAACTTCATCGATGGTATCGCCGACCGTTTTGGCGGAAGGTTCGACAATATTGCTTGCCCCCATCGTGCCAGTGTTGGTTTCGTCGAGCGTGGCGCCAACATCCGCGACAGTCAGGTTCAATTCGGAAAGTGGTTTGCCGCAGCCGGAACATAACGATGCTGGTGCGTTATCTAACGGAAGAATCGCTTGGCAGTGTGGGCATTTACTCATGAGGGATCCCAGTTCCTGGAAGGCATGCTTTTCGAATACGGCGAGCAATTTTCCCAAAGCGATGTGTCTGGTCTTTGGTTGCGATCAAAATCGATCCTGCGGCTAAACTGAGCGCGGTCGCGTTGTGAGTTTCCGAATCGTATTCGGCGAGTTTAGTGAGAACATCCTCGGTTGGGATCATGCTGGAAGATTTGTTTTCATCCAACAGCGCCTTATTCGGGGCTGGCTGGTCGTCAACTTCGGGTGTTATGGGTTGCAACGGTGCTGGGGATGCGGCGTTGACGGCGCTGCCTTGGTCTTGTGGTGATTGACTATCAAAATCTCGGACGACAAACACTTTAAGCACTTTGGCTCCTGAGACACTGTCGATCAGAACAACGGCATAGGCACCGGATGGCTTGGAAGGATCATCTCGGTATTCATCGATCCAGCTTTGAATCTGGTTCGGAGTGGGGATCTGATTGGACTTGATTTCTTGCGTTTGCATTTTAGGTTCGCCGGCCTTCAGCGTCATC
>CAITIF010000144.1 GCA_903892365.1 uncultured Pirellula sp.
ACGGTTCGTTCTGGTAACTCCGATTGCATTCGAAAACACAAATGACCCACTTCTGCCAAACGCGGACAAGCTGAATGAAAACTTAGCTGTCTTCTCCCAAGCGGTAATCGAAGTTGGCAAGCAAAAGAACATCCCAGTGATTGATGTTTTCGCCAAGACCAAGAAAGCATTCGATGCCGAGCCAAAATGCCAGTACACGCTCAAGGGATTCGCTTTGGTCGACCAGGGAGAAGCGCTTTTGGGAAGCCTGTTGGATGAAGCTTTGTTTGGTAAACCGCTGCCGGTGAACTCCTCGCAGTTTGCTAAAGTTCGCGACATGGTGAACGACAAGAGCTGGGTTCATGCTCAAGATTATCGGATGCTCAATGGTTGGTATGTGTATGGTGGGCGCCGTACTTGGGACCATGAAACATTCCCTCGCGAGTATCTAAAAATTCGTGCGATGGCCGCTCTACGCGACGCCGCCATTTGGGATCTAGTCGCAGGCAAAACGCCAGCCCCCATCGATGATTCTGTGACGGAAGCCTTGCTGATTCCACCGACTCGATTTGGTGATCCACGACAAGACTATTCGGAACCCGAAGAGCTGAAGTACCTGAGCCCGTCGGAGTTCATCGCCGCAACGGAAGTGGCGGATGGTATGGAAATCAAGTTGTTTGCCGAAGAGACTAAGTTTCCTGAAATTGCAAAGCCAGTCCAAATCAACTTCGACAATCGAGGGCGGTTGTGGGTTGCTTGCATGCCGACTTATCCACAATGGCGTCCAGGCGATAAGCGCCCCGACGACAAGCTGGTCATCTTGGAAGACACCAATTCGGATGGTGAAGCGGACAAGTCGACTGTTTTTTACGACAAGCTGCATTGCCCGACCGGGTTTGATTTCTTTGACGGTGGAGTTCTCGTAGTGGACCAGCCACGTTTGATTTGGCTGAAGGACACGGACGGAGACGACAAAGCTGATCAAGTGGTCGAAATCTTGGATGGTTGGGGAACCGACGACACGCACCACACCATTGGTGCATTCGAGTTTTCGCACGGTGGACTGTTACACATGTTGGAAGGTGTTGCGATGAGCACCACCGTTGAAACACCTTGGGGCCCAAAGCGTTGGTCCGGTGCCGCAGGAGCATTCGAACTGGATCCAAAAACATTCGAGCTTCGACGCTTTACGACTCCTGGTTATGGCAATCCCTGGTGCATGACCTTTGACCCTTGGGGACAAGGGGTTGTGGGGGATGGAACGACCGCTCAACAACATTGGGCAACTGGACTTTCCGGTGCACAGATTGGTCCGCGTCGTGGCTTGGATCCTATTTTTGACAACGAAGGAATGAGACCTGTCATCGGAAACGAATTTTTGTATTCGCGGCATCTGCCCGACAGCGTTCAAGGTCAATTTACCTATGCCTGTGTGATCAACATGAACGGGCTTCCTTTGTTCAATGTTCGCGATGACAAGGCTGGATTAGCTGGCGAGCGTCTCAAGAAAGATGGCAAACCGCATGATTTGATTCGCAGCAAGGACAAGAACTTCCGTCCCGCGGACCCTCAGATTGGCCCTGATGGAGCGTTGTGGTTTGGCGATTGGTGCAATGCGTTGATTGGTCACATGCAGTATTCGCAACGTGACCCGAATCGCGACCACGTTCGCGGACGAATCTATCGTTTGGTTGCAAAGGATAGACCGCTATTGAAACCAGCAACTCAATATGGCAAGTCGGAAACCGAATTGTTGGAACAGTTTCGTGAGTATGAACCACGGACTCGCTATCGCGTTCGGCGCGAATTGAGCGACCGAGCGACTGATAAGGTTGTCCAAGCTGTTAAGGCTTGGGTATCTAAGCTTTCAACCCAAGATGCTCAATACGATCGATTGATCACGGAAGCCCTTTGGGTGTTGCAATTGCATCACGTGGTGGATCAAGATCTTCTAGCGAAAGTTCTTTCGGCTAAAGATTTTCGCGCTCGATCGGCGGGCGTCCACTTCGTTTCCGATTTAGCAAGGCTGATGCCTAATGCTGCTGATTTGATGATTGCCGCCTCCAAAGATGCGCATCCTCGCGTACGCGCTGAAGCGTCGCGTGGTCTGAGCTTTATTCCGAGCGAGGCTTCTGTCGATGCAGTAATGGAAATTGCTGCGACAGAACAGGACAAATGGCTGAGCTACGTAAACGAGCATGCAATTGCAGCCCTTCAACAAACTTGGCAACCTCTTTATCGAAGCGGAGCCTTGGCGAAGAAAAACGAAAAAGGGTTGGAAGCCATCGAGAAGTATTTGGCAACTTCAGGGCCTGGAATTGCGGCCGAGCGTCAGATAAAAATCCTTCTCGAAGCACCAGAAGCCAGAACGCAAGTTGCTAGAAACAACGCCTATGCAGCCCTAGAAAAACTTCCTGGGAATGCAGAGAATGGCAAAGCGGTCTTTTCACGCGTTTGTGCCAACTGTCACCAGATTTCCGGCAAAGGCTATGCTTTTGGCCCTGAAATGACACTGGTCGCAGGACGTTTAAATCGCCATGATTTGATCGAATCGATTGTTGAGCCCAGTGCCAAAATGGATCCGAAGTATTTGACGGAATTGATCCGAACCACGGACGATGAAGTCTTGGCCGGTTTTGTCAAAGAAGAATCCGCAACTGAGATTACGTTGGCATTGCCTGAAGGAAAGACTCGCACGCTTAAGATTGAGGATATCGAAGAACGCAAGGTGGCCAAGCAGAGCAGCATGCCGGAAAACTTGGGTGCAACGATTGCTCCGTCCGAGTTCTTGGACTTGATCGAGTATCTTACCACCCTGAAGTAAATTGAAAACGTGTTGGCGATCGAGCGGGGTGGCCCTGACTGGGTTTCCTCTGAGTGATTCCATTCAGAGGGATTGGCTCTACCGATGAATTCGCCGAAATCGAGCAACCTATACTCCCAATTGCATCTGCTCTGTTTGTTCGGAGCAGGTGCTGCTTTGGTGTTCTTGATCCAGCCGATGGTTGGGAAATTGCTCCTTCCCAAACTGGGCGGTGGGCCAAATGTCTGGACCGGTTGTCTGTTGTTTTTTCAGACCGGTTTGCTTTTGGGTTATGTTTACGCGCATCTTGCAACCACCTTTCTGAAACCTGCTCAGCAACGCGTCTTGCATTGCGGGTTGCTGCTAGTGTCTTTGGTTAGCATTGCAGTGACGCATGTTGATTTTGCGCAAGACGCTGCCACGTACTCGATCGGGTGGATAGCAATCGAGTTGTTTCGTACGCTGGGATTGCCGTTTATTTTGCTTTCGAGCACCAGTCCTTTAGTCTCGTCGTGGACCGCGAAATCCAGTGTAAGCAGCAATTCCTACCGCTGGTACATAGCATCCAACCTTGGTTCTTTGGTCGCTTGTTTGGTGTATCCGCTCGGGATCGAGCCTTGGACAACGCTGCCGAACCAATTGTTTGCCTGGAGAGTAGGCTATTCCATATTCGGATTTTTGTTTTTGTTCGCAACCTGGACGATGACTCTGAGTCTTGAACGAAACGCCACGAATGTTACTAGCCCAGTACAGCCAGATCAAACCAGTTCAAAATCGGGTGCTTACCATTTTTGGATGTGGAGCCTTTGGTCTGCATGCACATCGATTTTGCTAGCCGCGGTTACGAGCAAGATCAGTCAAATTGGAGCCATCGTCCCGGTGCTGTGGATTTTGCCGCTGGCTATTTATCTTGCGTCCTGGTCCATTGCATTTGGGGCTACCTGGTTTGGAGGCTTCCGGGCGGGAATCCCGATTTACTTCCTGGCTGGGTTGGTCGCATGTGCACTGTTGTTTCTTCGATTGGAGCTCAATTATCTAACGCAACTGTTGGGATACTTGTTGGTGGTGGGGTGCACATGCTTGATATGCCATGCGCAACTTTATGCATCGCGCCCTATCGCAGATCGAATGACGGCGTTCTATCTGGCCATCGCATTTGGCGGCGCTTTGGGCAGTGCATTTGCGGCGGTCCTCGCACCTCTTGTTTTGAATGATTATTACGAATTGCATCTTGGTATTGGGCTGGGGGCAGTGTTGATCGCGGTTCGTTTTACGCAAATGAATTGGAATCGTATTCTGTCGGACGACTCGGTTCGTCGTGCAACGTTCCCCGCAGTGATCTTAATGCCCTGTTTCTTAATTCTCTTGCTGGGAGCCCATGCGTCTTTTCGCGGGGATGAAATTGTCGTTCGCAAAGTTCGCGATGGATTCGGGGTGGTTAGCGTTGTCGAGAATCCTAAAACCGGGATGCGTGCGATGCTTCACGGTGGAACACAGCACGGGTTGCAACCGATCGACGGTGAGCTTTCGATCGAACAGACGCTTTACTATCGAAGCGATACCGGGGTCGGGCTTGCGATCCAGTGGATTCGACAGCAACGCATGCGACCAATGCGAATCGGCGTCATTGGTCTTGGAACTGGCTCGCTGTCGTTGTTCGCTCGCAAGGAAGATTCGATGGTTTATTACGAGATAAGTCCTGCGGTGGTGACCATCGCAGAAGAAGAATTCAGATACTTGAGTCATCACCAGGGCGAGACATCGATTCGATTGGGGGATGGGCGTGCATGGCTAGCCAAAGAATTTTCAGGCGGAGCAGATCGGTATGATATTTTAGTCGCCGATGCATTCTCCAACGACGCGTTGCCTATGCATTTGCTCACCAAAGAAGCAATAAGCCTATATCGATCGCGAGTGGCGGAAGACGGTGTGATTGCGATCCATGTTACCAATCGCAATCTCGACCTAGCACCGATCGTGTTGGCTTCGGCGAACGCGTTAGGAATACGATCCGCCTTGATTGAATCCGCAGAGAATGTGCGCTGGGTGATTCTCTTTCCCGATTCGCAGCTACCACTACCAGCATGGGCGGCAAACTCTCAACCCGCTAGCCGAACGGCCGAGCCTTGGACCGATGATTATGGCAGCCTTTTGCAAGCCATTCGGTAAGAGTGATCAGGGAGCTCGCCGTGACCAGTTCGATTTCCTGATCGTTGGAAATCGTGTGACACCGACCGATATAGAAACAAAAAAACCTCTGGAGATTCAAATCCCCAGAGGTTGGTTGAATGGTCAGATCTTTTCGCTGAATCGCTTACCACATGTATTCGGCACCGATGGTGAAACCTTGTAGAGTGATTTCGCCATCGTTGTTGATGCGAGGCACTCTGGATGGGTTTGCACCAAGGCCAGCTAAACCAGCCCCGTTGAAGTTCTCTGGAGCCAAGGCAACGTTGTCGATGAACATGACTTGGTAAGAGCTTCGGATCGCCCACGAGTAGTTTAGGCGATAATACAGTTGTGGAGTGATTTGTGTGATGTAAGCCGCACGGTTTGCAAGCACAGATTCGTTGAAGGTGTTCGGGATCGAATTTCCAAAAATTCGTGTGTCTTGATGAGCACGATTATTGTAAACCCCCATCTTGCCTTCGATCCCCAGCTTGACACCAGGGTAAAGGTTGTACCACAAGTCTCCACCGACTTGAAAACCAACCAATGAGTTCTGGGTCATGGTGGTGTAATCAAGGAATCGAGGTGAGTTACCGAAGAACGTATCGTCGAATTCGCCGCGAGCCGTGAAGGTTGCGGTTTCGTCGATGTCCATGTAGCGAACCCCGATCAAACCACTTCCCTGAATGAATCCATGAGGTTCCGACCATCGACGTCGGAAGTTGATTTCACCATTGTTCAACCCCGATTGGTATCGAAGGGTATGTTCAAGTGATCGGTCGGAATCGTCGAAGCCGTTGACGGGAGTTGTCCCGAAGTTGCTGATGAACGAAAACAGGTTTGGCAAATTGGAAGTGACGTTCGCGGTTTGTTCCCAATTGTTCAGCCCGAAGTAAACGAGCTCGATATTGGACCCGGGTCCCGTCTGGAAGTTCGCTTGCAAGCTAAGACCAGCCTCAAGATCATCGAACTCAACCTGATCGGTTGACATTACAGGATCAGCAAGCCCGGTTCCACGTGTCGACGTAAGGAAGTTATTGAGGCCGCTTGTTCGACGTAGGAACATCGCTTCGCCATAAATATCAAACCAACGCTGCGTAGCGATACCACCTTCGCCGTAGGGGCGAAGTTTACCGCGACAGGCACCGAGTTTCGAGAGCAAGCCACCCCAGAATCCGCATCGGTCACGACCGAACATGTCGGAGCACTCCATGCCACCACCGCAACCACAGCCAGGTCCGCCGCAGTTCGGTCCGCATGGCATTCCTTCCATACCGCTCCCGTCAGGACCGTAGCCTGCCATCGGGAGATTCGGATCCATGCCCATGGGAGGCATTCCCATCGAGGGGTCCATGGAAGGATCTTGCATCATCCCTGGAGGCGGGCCAGGTATACGATAAGACGCAGGACCCATCGGACCTTGACCGCTAAGCAGGCTCGGGTCCATGCTTCCTGGCTTCATTTGAGCTTGCAATTGCCCGCCCAATGTCGCGAGTGCGAGTCCGGTCAGTATTCTTAATTTCCAGCCCTTGAGCAACTTCATTGAAATCTCTCCAACGCAAATATGCGATCACAGAACCAACCGTGTGATGATCCTATGATTCCCCCCTTGGAACAGATGCTTTTGGCACCTGTTGGTTGGCACGGACATGCCATGAAACCATCGGACAACTGGTCTTTCACGCATGATTGCTACGCTTAGCATCTACGGAATTCCCAGTACCACCGGCTTTATCGGCACAGCCTGCCCCGAAAATTCGCTGAAAGGGTGCTTTTTCTCGTTACAGGCGATAAATTTCGCCAGACGATGCCGGCAACACACAATGCCAGCAAATACCTAGAGATTCTTGGTTGAGTCGTTGACCCAAGACTGCAGTTCGGCCGCATCCAGATATCCAATCTGATCCGAGAGCACTTTCCCTTGATAGAACAGGAAAGAATGCGGTATTGGTCGAACGCCGTAGTGCTCTGCCAAAGCTGGATTGGAATCCACGTCGATCTTAACCACTTTGACTTTGCCAGCCGTCGTCTTTTCGTAGGCTTCGAGCGAATCATCCATCAGCTTGCAGGGCCCGCACCAGGTGGCGCCAAATTTCACCAAAACAGGTCGCGATTCGCTCGCGACTTCTGTTTGAAAGAGAGCCTCATTCGAGGGCTCGATTTTGCGTTTATCTTCTCGGCCCACAAACTGAGCCAAGACCAGCAGGCCCAACGCAGCCAATATCCAGTACTTGTAGCTGCTTAGTGTTTGGCTCAGATTGCTCATGGTTCGTTTTTTCAGATCGAGACAGGAATTGGTTGTGATTGGTGGCTAGATTAGCTCCAATTAAAAAGCTCTAACTTTTTCTGGGAGCGGATGACCACTTGCCCATTGGCAACTGCAACGTGAGCCCAAGCTTCGTCTTCGCTGACCCTTCGTTCTGAGAGCAGTTGAAATTCAGCTGGATTGTGTGCAATCAGGCGAAGCTTTCCGTTTTGGTCTAGGGCAAGGATCTTGGAACCATTAGAGACCATGCTCCAGTATTCGCCAAAAGGTTTTGTTAC
>CAITIF010000145.1 GCA_903892365.1 uncultured Pirellula sp.
ATACGAGCTAACAAAATTGCATTTGCGTTTCCAAACTGGTTCCTAAATTCTCTCTCTAAGGAACTTCGGAGGGTCACTGCAACCTCGGTGACTCGAATCCGCTGGACGTCCGCCTCGATTTTCTTGGACTCGTCACCGATCTTGAAAACGCGAATGTAGCGTTGGTTCCCTTTCTCGATGTCATGGCTCAATGACCGCAACAGCCCAAATTCTTCGATAGGGTCAAGCACTTCGCGCATCGCTGCATCAAATTTGGAGATGTCTGCATCCGTTGCAAGCGTTGCGTGGATGGCTTCTAAAGCTCTCTCATGACTCAGCGGCGTCTCATCGAAGTCCAGAACGGTTGCTCCCAATTGGTCCAAGTTGTGAGTATGCTTGGCCGTCAATTCCGTTGCATTAGTAGCTTCTCGAACCGCGAACAAAGCGTCTTTCACAGCATCCCGGAGCTGCACAATCGGTTCTTTGTTATTTTCATAGATGCATAAAACCTCACGCCCCGCTTGAATGCGAAGTGCATAAGTCTTTTCTTGGTCAACGACCTTAAATGCGACCCGAGGAAGAATTGCCCGCTGCGGGATAAAGCCTTTTCGATATGCGAACGGTGGTTCCCAACCACGAACGAAAATTACCAAGATAATAGCAGCAAGAATCGCCATCCCCAAGCGGACCAATGCTTCGACCGAAGTAAATCGTTCGATGACACGCCGCCAGGGATACCCTTCCACCCGTAAGTTGGCAGCGCGTTCGCTACGAGTTTTTGCGTTCGAAGTCGAGGACATAAAGGTTCTTAGGGGGTCCCATGATCGCCGGCCGAACCATTTCGACCGGTGCTTGGTGTCTTGTCGCTTGCAAGACTATTGCTTGGGCCATCGTAGGCCGCCACAATTTTTCTCACGAGAGGATGTCGCACGATGTCATTTTCGTTCAATCGAATAAAAGAGATACCGGGGATACCACTGAGTCTCTGAACTGCGTCGCGAAGCCCGCTGGTCACTCCGGGGGGTAAATCCACTTGAGTGATGTCGCCGGACACAACGATTTTGGACCCTTCGCCCATCCGAGTCAAAAACATCTTCATTTGAGCCACGGTCGCGTTCTGAGCTTCGTCCAATATAACAAAAGCCTGATTCAGTGTGCGACCACGCATGTAGGCCAGCGGGATAACTTCAATCACATCCTGTTCCCGCAAGAACTTGACTTGATCAAAATCAACCATTTCGTTGATGGCATCCAACAAAGGACGCAGGTAGGGGTTTAGTTTTTCCTGGAGATCGCCTGGCAAATATCCAAGACTTTCACCCGCCTCTACCGCAGGCCGAACCAAAACAATCTTTCGAATCGCCTTTGTCTTCAAAGCTTCGACGGCAGTCGCGACCGCCAAATATGTTTTTCCGCAACCTGCCGGCCCGATACAAAACGTCATGTCGTGTTGACGAATCGCATCGACATAGGCTGCTTGCCCTTCGGTTCTGGGCCGAATCCTTCGCCCTGCGTTGCCGATCGCCAGCTCACTCTTTTCGTGAGCCAGTGCGGCTCGAGGGCCGGTTGCAAGGGCTAATGCGTCCCCCACTTCCTCAGGACCAATTTTGCCCTGCCGGACCACTTTATCTTTGAGCCGTTCCAAAATCTCTGTCGCCAAACGGACCGAGTCCGCGGGACCGGAGATACGAATTTGACCACTTCGATGAGTGATCGCAACACCCAACTGATTCCGGACCAAACGCAAATTGTTGTCTTGAGGCCCAAACAGTTGCAACGCAAGCTGCGGGTCCGAGAGAGTTAATGTCGATTCAGACATATGGCAATTAGCCCGTTCCTATTCTTTCGATCCGATTAGCACAGGTATATTCAACAAGAGTATGCCACGGGAATTTAGGTGAGTTTGGCGATTACGCCAAGATAGCCGATAATTGCGGTCGGGAGCAAAGAATCTGTTACGTCCCAAACCCCTCCTAAACCTGGCAGCAGCCCGCCACTATCCTTCACCCCCACAGTCCGCTTCACCATCGATTCCAGCAAATCGCCTACAAGCCCTACCATCGTCAGAAGACAGCCCACAAGGGCAGGCCCCCAGATGTACGTTCCTGGCTGACCACCAAGGCTCGGCACGATCCATCGAAGGAATAAATAAGCAATAGCAACGCTCATCAAAAGCCCCCCGATGAGACCTTCGACGGTTTTTCCGGGACTGATAGACGGCACAAGCTTGCGTCGACCAAACGCCTTCCCCGCGAAGTAAGCACCGGTGTCTGCGAACTTCGTGATCGCAAGCATCGCAATCAAGTTCAGCATTCCTTGTACCGAATCGCCAGTCATGCGCACCAACCACCAAATGCTCATGCAGCCCACCACGTAAACCAGCACGAAACTAGACAGGAACCACGCTAACGAGGTTCGCTCCAGATCCGATTTAGTCTCCTCCGTTCGAACGCGAGCAAGATGAACCAACGCTTGAACGCCACCGCTACCAACCCCCGCGAACAACCCGAGCAGCACCCAGCCTGGCCGTCCAACAGGACAATCTGTTGGATAAGGTACACTGAGAGCTAAACTATACCAAAGAGGGAATAGACAAACCGTGCAAGCAAGCACGCAATGAACAAGAAGCTGCCCCGAACTGATAGGCCAATTCCGAGCTAGCAACTGGCTCGCTTCCCAACTGGTCGCAAGCGTAAAAAAATAATAGAGCGGGATCAGCCAAACTCCGGCTTGGCCTCGAATCGGCATCCAAAGATCCAAACCTATTAGCCCAAGCGCGACTCCGATCAAAACAAAGGCGGACAAGAGTCGTCGATAGAACACAGGGATTCCCTTAGACGTTGAACAAAAAGTGGCAAATGTCGCCATCTTGCATGACGTAGGTCTTGCCTTCGGTTCGGAGCTTGCCAGCCTGGCGAATCTCCTTTTCCGTTCCGAATTTTTCAAGGTCTTCGAGAGAAAAGACTTCGCATCGAATGAACCCACGTTCGAAATCGCTGTGAATAACACCTGCACCTTGCGGAGCGGTTGCACCCACAGGAACCGTCCATGCCCGTACTTCCTTCTCGCCGGCCGTGAAATAGCTTTGCAGACCCAGCGTTTGATAGGCTTTTCGAGCCACTGCTTGCAACGCGGGTTCTTGCAAACCAACCGACGCGAGCATCTCGCTTCGATCCGGCTCATCCAATTCCGCGATCTCCGCCTCAAGCTTGGCACACACAGGCACTACCTGAGCTCCAACTTGTTCTGCGAAAGCACGAATTCGAGACACCATTTCGCCTTTACCTTGCAAGTCGTCTTCGTCCACGTTGGCAATGTAGAGAATCGGCTTGGCTGTCATTAAGCCATAGCTTGAAATGGCCTTGGCAATCGTTTCTTCCAGCTTCAGCTTCCGCAAAGGCAGCTCTTTGTTCAGCTGCTCCATACACAATTGGATGCCGGTCACACGAAGCTTGGCTTCCTTGTCGCCACCTTTGGCGGCCCGTTCCGCTTTGGGCAAAGCGTTTTCCAAAGTCTGAATGTCTGCAAACATTAATTCCATTTCAATGGTCTCAATGTCTGCAAGAGGATCTACTTTACCGCCGACGTGAGTCACGTCGGGATCGCTGAAGCAACGCACTACCTGAAGGATCGCATCCACTTCCCGAATGTGGCTGAGAAACTTATTCCCAAGCCCTTGCCCCTCGCTGGCCCCTTTGACGATTCCAGCGATGTCGACAAGCTTCAGCATGGCCGGGATGACCTTTTGCGGTCCAACCAGCTTGGCAATTCGGTCCAGTCGATCGTCAGGAACGCTGATGATCCCTTCGTTTGGGTCAATGGTGCAGAACGGATAGTTGGCAGCTTGTGCAGCCCCCGAACCGGTCAACGCATTAAACAGAGTACTTTTGCCCACATTGGGTAGGCCAACAATTCCAGCTTCCATATTACGACTAGTTGTCCTAGCTTTCGTGACGCATGAGTGGGAACAAGACAACATCGCGAATGCTTCGCGAGTTCGTCAACAACATAATCAGTCGATCGATACCGATGCCTAAGCCACCCGCAGGAGGCATGCCGTAACGCAACGCGCGAACGAAATCGGTATCCATTTTGGCCATCGAGTCTTCTTCTGCCATGCCATCCAATTGGGTCTTGAAGAGCTCTTCCTGAAGGATAGGATCATTCAATTCCGTGTATGAATTGGCCAGTTCCATCCCGTGGATAAACAACTCGAAACGTTCCGCAATGTCTGGGTTGCCGGCTTTTCGCTTGGTAAGCGGGCAAATGCTGGCAGGGTAATCGGTGACGAAGATGGGTCCGATCAACGAATCCTCTACCTTTTCCTCGAACACTTCGCTCTTGATCACATCGGGATGCTTACCCGTGGTATCTAAGCCCAACTTGCGAGCCAGCTGTGCAATCCCTTCGGTGTCCGTAACCTTCAGGCCAGTGTGCTCTTCAAACAGATCGCTGTAGGTTCGGCGTTGGAAAGGCGGGGTGAAGTCGATGTCCAAATCGCCCCACTTGAGCTGGTACCCTTGGCCGGTAGCTTCGATCGCTTCCACGATGATTTGCTGAGTCAAATCCATCATGGTCTCGTAATTTGCATAGGCCCAATACAATTCGATCATCGTAAACTCGGGATTGTGCTTGGGGCTAATCCCTTCGTTGCGATACACGCGTCCCATTTCATAAACGCGTTCGATTCCTCCCACCAACAATCGCTTTAGGTGCAGTTCCAGGGCGATTCGCAAAAACAACTTCATATCCAACGCATTGTGA
>CAITIF010000146.1 GCA_903892365.1 uncultured Pirellula sp.
GTATGACTCAGTCGTTCCGTCATCATTTTTAACAGTAACCTCATCGGAGTTAACCTCAGTAACAACACCAGGTTTGCGAGCAAGTAATACATCTCCGGCCGAGTTGTCGCGATCGTTACATAAGTGGGTTCGCCTGGTTTGGCATCGATAATGGGGTAACGCAGGTGCCAGAAATGCCCCTTCACTGTTTCGGGATTAACTTCATCGTCGCTTACTGCCGTTTGCAAAAACGTGTCCCAGTTCACCAATCTTTTCCCACGGTAGATAAGCCCCTTGGAAAAGAGATCAAAGAAAGTGGACCGAACGGCGCGCGCGCACATCGGGTCCAGTGTAAAACGCGTGCGTCGCCAATCGCACGAACAGCCCACTTGTTGGAGCTGGCCCAGAATTCGCTTTTCATACTGCTCCTTCCATTGCCAAATTCGTTCAACTAGCTTTTCGCGTCCCAAGTCATGCCGTGTCTTGTTCTCGGTTTCTTTCAATCGCTTTTCAACGATGGCTTGGGTAGCAATTCCGGCGTGATCCGTTCCAGGCATCCAAAGGGCGGAGAATCCTTGCATCCGATGCATACGAATTTGGATATCTTGAAGCGTGTTGTTCAACGCATGTCCCAAGTGCAATGCGCCCGTAACATTCGGCGGGGGGATCACGATCGTAAAAGGTTTTTTGGATGGATCCACGTCCGCGTTGAAGCAGCCTTGTTCTAACCATTGTTGGTAGATCTCGGGGGCAGCCGAAGCGAAATCAAATCGGTTGGGAATTTCTTTGGTTTCTGGGTTCATCGTGAATCGAATTTCCGTCGTTGAATGACCGTTGACTGATGGACTGGAGTGTGAAGGACTGGAACGTGATGAAAGTGGCTAATCCGTTTGAGAGCATCTTTTTTTGGGAAGCTCTACAGAATTTAGGGTGATTGTCGCAAGCAATGGAGCCGTGACAATCCCGACTAATTAGTTGGCCGCAGCGCGAGTTTGGTTGAGTCGGAATTCGACGGCATCGACCAACGCGTGCCAGCTAGCTTCTATGATGTTTTCGCTGACACCGATGGTGCGCCAAGTATCATGGCCATCGGTGCTTTCGATGTTGACGCGAATGCGCGCGGCGGTGCCTGCTTGTCCGTTCACAACGCGCACCTTGAAGTCCGTGAGCTGCATGGAATCCAACGCGGGGTAGAAGGGCAACAGCACCTTGCGCAAGGCCGCATCCATGGCATTGACTGGTCCATGTCCTTCGGCCGCTTCGACGCGAACTTGGCCATCCACTTGAATCTTAAGGATCGCTTCGGCAAAAGTTTGGTTTCGCGTGGTATCGAGATCACCAGATAGGATTTGGTACTTGATCGTCTGAAAATGTTCGACGTAAGAACCAATGCATCGTTTCACAAGAAGGTCGAACGAACCTTCGGCCGCTTCGTACTGGTACCCTTGATTCTCTTTAGCGACGACATCACTTAATATTTTATCTAGAACGGCTCGATCGTTAGGTAGCTTATGGTCTGCGGTTAAAGCTGCGATGTTGGATCGACCAGACAATTCGCTTACAAGAATTCGCCGTTCGTTACCGATTAAGGCCGGATCCATGTGTTCATAAGTATGAGCGAACTTGTTGACGGCATGGACGTGCATTCCCCCTTTGTGAGCAAACGCGCTGCGGCCGACGAAGGGTTGCCCGCTGCGGAGTTGCAAATTCGCTGTTTCGTAAACGTATCGCGAAAGCTCGGTGAGGTGTTCTAAAGATCGCCCCCCAAGAACGCTGTAGCCCTTTTTCTTGAATTGCAAATTGGCGAGAACCGTCACCAAATCTGCGTTGCCACAGCGCTCGCCAATTCCGTTGATGGTGCCCTGGACTTGCTCGCAGCCAGCGTCGATGGCGGATAGGGAGTTGGCTGTTGCTAAATCCCCGTCGTTGTGACAGTGAATTCCAAGTCGCACGCCGGTTCCCTCTAGGCTAGACCGCGCGTCAGTAACAATCGCAGCGATCTCCTCGGGAAGAGTCCCGCCATTGGTGTCACAAAAAACAATCCATTTCGCCCCTGAGGTTGCCGCAGCCCGAATCGCCTGCAACGCGTATTGACGATTGGCTTTGTATCCATCAAAAAAATGTTCAGCGTCATAGACCACCTGCGAGTACTTGGCCAAGTGTGCCACACTCTCCCCAATCATGTCTAGGTTTTCTTGCAGAGTGACGCCAAGCACTTCCGTTGCATGGAAATCCCAAGACTTTCCGACCACTGTAATCACGGGTGTTTGTGCAGCGACCAGAGCCTTCATCCCTGGATCGTCTTGCACAGTGACGCCGCGTCGCCGAGTCATACCGAAAGCGCAAACCAAGCTATTTCCCATGGGCAGTGAACGAATGCGCTGAAAAAACATGGTGTCTTTTTCATTGGACAAAGGGTACCCCCCTTCGATCATGTCGATCCCCATTTCGGCCAGCCGAACTGCAATATTCAGTTTGTCCTGCAAGGACAGGCTAACCCCTTCGCCCTGAGTTCCGTCGCGAAGAGTTGTATCGTACGTATGGATGGATCGAGTCGACATAATGGTTCTGTTCGAGGATTGCGTTCGACTTAGGTTAAAATGAAAAAACCCCTGGAGCCTTCATGTTAGGCTTCAGGGGTTTGGATTTGTGTTTCGCAAGTTCACCTTGCAGTGCCAGCGAATCCCCGAGCCTAATCGTGGGCGGGAATAATAATAACGTTGCAATGGCTGTTCGACGGGAACATCGAGGGGTTTTCCGTTGGTGAATTTATCTGACCCCTGAATCTTACGTGACAAATCCACTTTTTGCGAGGGGTTCTGGCCGATTTGTTGACACGTGTCAGCGGTTATCGCCAAGCCAAGCATCGCAGGCCATCTAAGCCATCTGTAAGGACGCTCGGAGGCCGCAAGGGCAAGTACGCAAAGATTTTCGCTGCCGGCTTTTGGGTTTGCAGCTACCGGCTTGCTGGCTTTTCGCTAGCGGCTTTCAGGATTTGCTCGCCAATAGCCAGCATCTCCTGGCAGTCTAGAAATTGGTTGTTCGAGTTGAAGAGGGCCGTGAGCGATGCCTTATGAATTTTCATTTTGAGCCCCCCAACACCCAGGGCTCCGTAATCAAAACGTTCGCCCCTTTGCTTACCTTTATCCATAATAGCGATCCCCGCAATTCCGGAGGGGGGAACCGCATTGAGATCAATAGCGACCTTCAGGTTGGTGGCGAGGCTAAGTTGCGACTCGTTCAAAAGACCTGCACCAGCCGCTCCGCACCCGAAGACCATTTGGACTGAGCTAAGAACTTCGTTCAGTTCAGCATCGTCTGTGGAAGCGAGCGGCTTCAGGTATTTTTCGTTAGCGCCGCCGGCAACCAATACCCGAATGCATTGTTTGGAACGTTCCAGAGATCGGGACGCAACGTACGTGAAGCATTTTTCGTTGGCAAGGATTTGGCAAACCCGCTGACCAACGGACCCTGTTGCTGCCATGACCAACGCGCTGGCTCGCTCCAACTTCAAATGTCTGGTTGCACAAAGAACTGTCGCAGCAGCCGTGCTGTTCGCCCCGTTGCTGTCGAGCATGATGGAAACGCGGAATGGATCAAGAAACGATTCCAAAGCAACCCCAGCAATCGCCTCTCCATCGTTGACGTTCGTTCCGCCAATAAAGATAGCGGTGTTCTTTAGGTCAGTAGGCCCTCGAGTGTACATTGCACCGTGAACCAACGAGCGGACATTGTCGACGGTTACGCCCGAATGCTGAAGCAAGTGATCCACTCCCGCATCAATCGCTACAACAGCGTCGAAAACGCTGGCCTGAGAGTCAGAATCAAGCTGGATTAAGATTTTTTGTTTGCTCATACCTTTATTGAACCTTGATGCAACCAATTCGTCAAGAAGTGCGTAAAAACGCATCTGCTCTTGGTATACTCGGGTTTCCTACGTTTTTGTCTATTCGTTTGCCCTGAAAATCAGGCTGTTACCCCAGAATATTTGAAAATGGCCAAGAAAGCCGTCAACCTACAAGAATCGAATCCGGATAGTAGTTCTGCCGAGATCTCCGCTGTTGATGAGGTCGCTGGAAACGGCAAGTACACCGTTGTTGCGCGTCGATACCGTCCAAAAACTTTTGAAGAACTCGTTGGGCAGTCTACCGTTTCGCAAGCTCTGATGAATGCCATCCAAAGCAATCGCGTCGGTCACGCCTATCTTTTCACGGGTGCCCGCGGGGTGGGAAAAACAAGCACCGCAAGAATCTTTGCGAAGGCATTGAATGCTTCCGCGGAAACCAACGGTAAGTTCGATCCCGCATCCGATATCGCCCTGGCAATCGATTCGGGTGAAGACATGGATGTGATCGAAATCGACGGTGCAAGCAATCGCGGGATTGATGAGATTCGACAATTGCGGGCCAACGCAGCGGTTCGCCCCAGTCGATCGCGGTACAAAATCTATATCATTGACGAAGTGCACATGCTGACAACGCAGGCCTTCAACGCTTTGCTCAAGACCTTGGAAGAACCGCCGGGGCACGTGAAATTTATCTTTTGCACGACCGACCCCGAAAAGATGCCGATCACGGTTCTATCGCGTTGCCAACGATTCGATTTCCCGCCAGTTCAATCCGACCAAATCTATGAGCGATTGAAATTCATCTGCCAAAACGAAGGTACCAAAGCGGACGAAGCTGCCCTTCGATTGATCGCTCGACGTGCTGCCGGATCCATGCGCGACAGTCAATCGTTGCTAGAACAGTTGCTCAGCTTTAGCGGCAACGAAATTACCGCCGAGGTTGTTCATGCGATGCTCGGGACCGCTGACGAAACAAGGCTCGCATCCTTCGCTCTTCGTCTCATCGAAAGGGACTCCGCGGGCGCGCTTCGCGAATTAGATACCGCAATTGCAGAAGGAGTAGACGTTGGTCAAATCGCAGAACAACTGCTTGGGTATCTGCGCGACATGATGGCCATGAGTGTTGGCAGTCATCCCGATCTGATGCGGACCGCAAACCCCAACAGCGCTGGTCAAATTGCAGAGTGGGGCAAGGCTTGGGGAACCATGACTCTGCTTTCCGCACTGCAACTCTTGGATGAAACCATCGTCAAAATGCGGCACAGTGTCCAAAGCCGAATTTTACTGGAAGTGGCTTTGGTTCAAATCTGTAATCTACAAGATCTGCAGTCGCTTTCTGACTTGGTGCGTGCCTTTGCAACCGGCCAATCTGCCATGCCAACTCGACCTGCGATCGCAAGACCTGCCATTCCGACGAATCCTGCGAGCACCCATCCAGCAAGCACCAATGCCCCAAGCTCTACCTCCCCAAGCACTGGCGTGGAAGCAAAAAAAAAAGATGAACTAGCCCCCACGAAATCCATGGAAGCAGCCCCTGTCGCTCCAGTGATTCTTCCTGTAACTGCTCCCCCTGTATCTGTACCTCCGGTATCTGTACCTCCCGTACCTGCTGCACCTGTATCTGCTTCACTCGTATCTGCTGGGGAGCAAAACAAACCGCTCCCTGCGGAGGCTCGTTCAGAACCCGAAAACACAGACTCTCCTGTTGCTTCGTATGTGGCTCCGCCCACCGATCAGCTAGCACCGAACGCGAAGCTGTCCGTATCCGAAAGCAATGCTGCACCACTATCCACGGACACTTCCGATTCGGAGGTTCCCAGCGACAACGCAAGTCAATTCCGACACGTCGCACAAAAACTGGGTGGGTTTGCTGGGCAATGTGCAGCCATGACGATTCGTGTCGAAAGCATTTCTGAAAACCAGTGGCAAATTTGTCTTGGTCGCGATGGGTTAGCGGTCCAAGAATATTTCCAAACCGGTGACAATTGCAAACGATTGACGCAGGCTGTCAAGAAACAGATCGGTCGCGATATCCACCTTTCATTTCTTGTGACCAACGAACTTAGCCCTGCATCCAGTGCAAGCGAACCACCGGATGCCAAGCAAGCGGTGGCAGAATCCCTCCCGGAAGTAACCGGGCCGTCGGTTCCTCAAGCGGTATTGATTCGCAATGCCATGAACAACGCATTGGTGAAGCTGTTCATGGATGCGTTTGAAGGACAAATCGTCCGGGTCGATGCCAAGCGGACTGCTGTTCCAAAGCCTCACTCGGTCGCACAAGAATTAAGCTCAGCTTCGCAAGAGGCTAACTAGCGTCGAGCGAACTCAGCAAGAGTTTCCCCGCCACCTACTTCATATCTGCTTACTTGTGGACATGCAACCGAATACGAACATAGCTACCGACTTGGTTTTCTACTTGTTTCGCTATCGATCTTTCCGCATCCGCAACCCGGGATCCGTATTGCCATGCCAATACGACTTCGCGAGCTGGAGACTTGGCTTTAAGAGGCTGGGTTGCAAGAGGCTGGGTCCCAAGAGGCTGGGTCCCAAGAGGCTGGGTCCCAAGAGGCTGGGTCCCAAGCGCTATTGGTTCGACCGTTTCGGCCACGATAGCTTCGGAATTCAATTGGGAGTCGCGATCGGAAGCAGGAGTTTTCTTGGCAGACGGTGAACGGAGCTCGAACGTTAAAGATGGATTCTCTTTTCGCAGATCCATGCTGTCCGATGGATTCGAATCTTTCATGGAGGGTGCAACAAAGTTGTATTCCAAAAGTTCAGCACTCGGTAACTGCTTCGGAACAGGAACGCCAAGTTCCAGCAAACGCTTGGCACCTTCTTCCCAATTGTCTTTTGGGATCAACAGTTCAATCACAATAGCCTCCACTTCAGTGCTCACGTCAGCACCTACTTCGGTTTCTTTGGCTGGGCTGTCCGCCAAAGCGGAGCCAGCTTGGGTTGGTTGTATTGGAATAAAATCTTGAAGGGCCTGCTGCAAGGTC
The DNA here is from genome assembly GCA_903892365.1 of uncultured Pirellula sp. Lineage (GTDB taxonomy): Bacteria > Planctomycetota > Planctomycetia > Pirellulales > Pirellulaceae > JBKCUI01. The sequence continues at coordinate 6,826 of CAITIF010000146.1, forward strand.
GACTGCAATGCCGTTACCTGAGCGGAGGATTGTTGGTTCATGGATAAGCCAGCGTCTAAAGCTTTTTGAATGACATCGCCAAGGGGTTGGTCATTGCCGAGTTCTTTCAAAAGCTTGTCCTGAACATTCAAGGTAACATTCTGACGAAGTACTGGAGCCGGTTCATCGCTTGCTGCAGCCAGCATCGGTTCAGCAGCCATGGGGGCCGCAGGCTGTTGCATCGGATCCGTGGGTGCGAGGCGGGCGCTTGCTTGGTCCGATGGAGCATTCTGTTCCTTGAATGCGTCTGCATTCGCAGAGCTTTCCGCGTGGGACTCGGTCGATTTTGAAATGCGATTTTGCTTGTCGAATCCCCGGCCGTTCCATAAATAGCCCGTCGTTAGCAGCACCATGATCAATGCAGCGAGACTCGCAACCCATCGCGCGTTCGTCCACATCCATGGTGAGTGCTGCGGCAAATGCGGCATGGGCGTTGGCACTGGCTTTGGCAATGGTGCATGCAAGCCGGAGGAATCCAAGCTGGACGCGTTCCAAGGTCCATTCCAATTCGTGACGGTCGTTGTTTCGCGACTTGTTTCGGCAACCCAAGTACGGATGCTTGCGAGCTCATTAAGCAACTTTCGCACGGATTCATCGGATGCAAGTTTTGTTTCTACCAACAGCCGCTCCGCGTCGGACAATTCGTTATCCAAATAAGCACTCAGAAGGGATTCGTCAAAAGGCTCGTTCGACTGGTTCATTCCGTATCTCCTTGCGAGTGCGTGACACCAGCTGCTTGAAGGATGTCGCGAAGCTCCATTCTTGCGCGGTGCAATCGGCTGCGAACCGTTCCAATCGGGATGTCCAAAACTTCTGCAATCTGTGCATAATCTAGCCCATCGATATCGCGAAGCACGATCAAATTCTTGCGTTCCGCATCGAGCCGCTGGAGCGCCGCGTTGACCTTGGTCGCCATTTCCTTGTTCATGGCAACCGACTCTGGCGTCAAATCATCGCTTGCGAGCTGAAGACTAGATTCAGATATGTCGTCGCTTAAGTGCTTTTTGGTGGTTCTTGCTTTGCGACGTTGAAGGTCGATGGCAAGATGA
>CAITIF010000147.1 GCA_903892365.1 uncultured Pirellula sp.
GTTGAGGGCAATGTAGGCTCGCATATCAATGTTCTTGTTGATGAACTGAACGCTACCATCACCCATCGTTGCGTTCATCCCGCCCGAATGGAAGCTGGAAGTGCCGGGCCATTCTGTATTGATTCCCCAAGCAGTAATGTAAGTCGGCGAGTATGGGTACGGGCTGTTGCGAAACCACGCGCCATTGTTCATCGGGCTGCCATCGCACTGAACCGTTCGGATGCCGCCACCTTCATTACCACCCCAACCTGTAATTCCAGGGCCGACAAACGCAGCGCGGAATACAGACTCGGATTTGGTTCTTCGTGCGCCCGTTCCGGACGTTCCGAATGGACCTCCGCCGAACCCACTACTATCGGTCTCACCCACCACAATCGTGTTCGAAGTTCCGTCGGTAACGTCTTTCATACCGTGAGCACGAGTGACCGCAAACAGACCTGTAAAGTCTCCTCGTTGGTACAACATCGTCGTCCAAACCCCACCCCATGCAGGGTTGAGGTCAGCCGTTTGCCACCAGTGAAAACCTTCCGACCCGCCGTAACCAGCAATCGAAAGATTCGCATTGAAACCAGCACGAGTCAAATTGGAGGAATCATAAACAGCGTCATAAGCTGCGTCGGAAGGGCAACGTAGGAATGGTACGCGAAGGCCAACTAGCGGCTGACCACCAACGTTTTGGCCCCATGCTCGTTGGGTGAAATTAATCCCTTCGTAAATCGACCCTTGCTCCAACTGAGGAAGAATCGAGGTGATCCAGGTGTGGTGGTAAGGTTGCGTGTACGGTGTCGCTTTCCCCGGCCCCCAATTCACACCCATCGGAAACTTGTTGTACGCACTGTGATAGTTTTGCAACGCGAGCCCGATTTGCTTGCTATTGTTCGAGCACTGCATGCGGCGAGCGGCCTCGCGAGCGGCTTGCACAGCAGGCAAAAGAAGCCCGACTAAGATTCCAATGATGGCAATAACTACGAGCAATTCGACGAGCGTGAAGCCCTTTCGCAATGCCCTACGATTCAAAACGACCATAATTTCCTGCCTCCCAAATGTGAAACGGAGAGATAAAGAGAGATAATTCCTCGTTAGGCATTGTTAATGGCATCCCCTGCCACGTCAAGACGGCATTGAGCTTGGCCAGAATTTTCTCAACAAAGCCTCCCCCCAGGCGGTTACATCGTCAGAAGTGGCCGCCCGCTGTGCAAAAAAATCAACCCCATCGGTGATTGAAGCGTCCGTGGTCCACGTTCACAGTGAACCCCGATGCCTAAAACAGAGAAAATCCAAACCCGCTCGCTTATTCCGTGGCGGAAATCCGAGGGCAACCCGAGGGATCCAACGTCACACTTCGAATTTCCAGTCCTGTCTTTCCTGATTCGTCAACCACCACAATCGCAACCCAACCGGTCCATTCGGGTGGGTCAACGGGAAAATAGTCGAATGCGAAATTGCCCAGACTGTAAACGATCGGCGCACCGCGATAGGTTTCAATCGTCTGAGTGATATGGGGGTGAGCACCGATGACTGCCGTTGCCCCCGCGTCGATCCACTTGCGAGCCATTTCACGCTGGTCTGGACGTGGTTCTGGCATCAATTCCTCCCCCCAGTGAAGAAAGGGGATCACGATGTCGCATTCCATTTCTGCCTTGGCACGTTTGATTTCTCGCGTCACGACTTTTTCGATCAAAGGTGAATTCCCCGCAGTCTCTTTGGTCGCAGCGTATTCTTCCGCATAGAATTCGTTGAATGCAAGAATCGCAATCTTGAGTCCATTGCATTCGAACAGGAATGGCTTATTCGCTTGTTTGAGATTTCGGCCGGCACCAAAATAAGGCAGCTCTTCTTTCTCTAAGACATCGAGCATAGCCTCCATTCCTTCTGGACCAAAGTCCATCGAGTGATTGTTTGCCAGTCCGACGGCATGAAAATACTTTTTCAAGAACCGTGGCGAATCCGAAGCACCACGAAAAACATAAGGTTTCAGCCGTTGTTCACCTCCCCTTCCAATCACACACTCGAGATTGGCAATCGCCAAATCCACGTCTTGAAAGAGTTCTGACGTATGTTCAAAAGGGTCTTTTCCCGATGCGACCACATTGCCAGGGCCTCCATCGAGCATCACATCACCCACAAAAAGTATTCTCGTGGTTGCTGCCTTCTTGGTCTCGCCATCTTCACCCTCATCGAACATTGCTCGTAAGTTGGGAGCAACGCCAACAAGGAGTACAGAAACGAAAAGCACGATGCGTGCTCGAAAAGGACTTCGCATGATGAACCTCAAAGGTAGGTCTATAGAACGTTAACGAGAAACAACATCGGAACGGCTGCAATCCACCAAGCAGCGTCCGGCCAGAGCAAGTCGGCCGATCAGCATTCGGCATTCAAGCGTTTCGCGATTGCTTAAGGTGACTTCGATGGGCCATTGAAAGCCTGCGATGTACAAGATCGTTTCAATCACAGGTCTCAAAGCAACGTGCCCGTTGGACGACCGAATGCTTCGGTACTCAATGAGTTTGGCTCGGCATGGGTAGGAGCATTCTGCCCCCGATTGATCACCTAGCACGGAAAAGCGAACCCAAGTCTGCTTGCCCCGTGAATACTCCACGATATCCGAGGCATGAAGCGATGAGATGGTGGCCCCGGAGTCCAATTTTGCATGCAACCGGTCCACACCAAGCTCGGGCAAAGCAACCCATTCCCGCCAACCAACCAATAGTAAATCGTCCCAATCTTGTATCGGTTTCAAGCTTTTGTAGCGGTCGAAACGGATTGGGTTCACGGGCATTCTTCAACAACGATCTTGTTAATCAACGGGTTTGCCAATTTCACGCAGCAAATCCATTGTAAACAGTCCTGAACTATGACCGTCAGAAAAATTGATGTTGTAAGCATAATTTCCGACGGGCCGCATTTGCGAGACGGCTAATGGAACCGTCTCCGCAGCGCTCAGAACTTGCAACAGCCCTTTGGGTTTTGTTGCTTCGGCTCGCTTTTTTTCGCGGCAAGTCGCACAAGGACACGCTTTTCGCAGAAGCCCAAACGGGTAATCCATTTTGACCCCATCGCTCCATTGGATTTCAAGGGAGCCATGGTCGGTCAGTTTTAAAGCGGTTGGTTGGGTCTTCATCAATTTAGTCAAATTTCCGTTGCGACGATTTATCGGCGGTTGGGAAGTCCTTCGGAATCGAGGAATCGACAACTTTTCCGGTAGCCGCCCAATCGGTACCGCGAACCAATAGAGTAATGAATCCGACGCATTCCATGGAGTAGTCTGCATGCCCCATCGGTGTATGAAACACGCGCCCCTTGCCGTAATCCACCGTCATCACCATCGGCTCGTGCCGATCAGTTCCCCCTTGGCTCTTGCTTGCAAAGGCCGTTGCCAAAATCTTCATGTTTTGTGCGGGGCCTCGTAAACGATCGTAGAGTTCGTCCTTGCTGTGCAACCACGATTTCGGCAGCCCCTTGGTGATTGGATGTTCCGAGTCACGCACCACCACGGTGAATTCATGCTGCGAACCATGGCTGCCGCCATTTCCTGCCGAACGGTCCACGACCAATTTTTCCTCCGCGTCCAAATAGACATACGGCCCATTTTTCTCCGTACGCCCCCCCCAGCCTCCCAAGCCAATCATTTGATTGTATTGCTCCCAGTCTCCGAACGAATTGTCGGCGGCGTGAACAATCACGAGCCCGCCGCCGTCGGCAACAAACTTCTCAAAGGCAGTATTGGTTTCTGCAGGCCAAGGGGCTGCACCGAAACCAAAATTAGAAATCACAACGTCGTATTTCGAAAAGTCTGGCTTGAAATCAGGGTCAGGCATTGCCGCCCCATTGGCCTCGCGCTTTACACCATCTTCCAGTGGATAGCGAGCCAATAAATCATCCCCTTGCCAAGTGAATTTGGTTCGGCTGATGTCGACCTGATAACGTTTGGTATCCTCAAGATACTTCTTCATCATCATGGTCGTTTTGGGCCACGCACCGTGGTTGTTCTGCCCATCAATGATCAACGCGCGAAGGGGGGAATCGGCGCGAACCCAACCTGGAAACGCAACTAGTGCCATCAGGCTCAATGCAAGAAATCGTAACATCATGGTGCAACCCTTGGAGGGATGAAGGTGGGAAGGAATAAGCTGGCTTAGACAAAGTCTGGAGCCTAGTATCTTAATCGTCGCCAGGATTTTTCGCGAGCCGCAATCGGTTCTTCCTGACTGCTCTGCCATCCCCAGCTGACAGGCCCCATTCAGCCCCTTTAAACCTTCCGCATCCACAATTCCAGCATCAAAAGGTTCCACAGGCGATACGCCTGATTTCCTTTTCCTGACATATGCTCCTCGACCAAAGCACGAATGGCTTCAGGACGGAAAATGGCATGGCAACGTGCATCGGCCCCCAAAAGAGCATCCATGGTTCGATCTCGCAATGAAGTTCGGAACCACTTGGCAATCGGAACCCCAAAGCCCATCTTGGGTCGATGCCAAATCTCGTTTGGCAAAAGATCTTGATAGGTGTCCATAAGCAGTTTCTTGCCACGTGTCCCTTTCAGCTTCAAGTGCGAAGGAAGGGACGCGGCCCATTCGACCAAACGATAATCGAGCATGGGCTGCCGGGCTTCTAGCGAGTGGGCCATCGAAGCGATATCGACTTTGGTCATCAAGTCGCATGGCATATAGGTTTGCAAGTCAGCCACCGATGCACAGCTCAAGAGATCACGCTTCCCAGCTTTATTCCAGGCGCTTCGTAAGAAGTCGACGGGATTGCGGTCCGGCAGCTGCTGGATAAATGACTCTTGATAAAGATCAAGCCGGCTCGCTTCACCGAAAATTTGAATCCAGTTCATGTAACGCTCGACAGGAGGCTGGCCCAACGCTTCACAGAACCTGCGCACTCGCCGGAGCAGCGAACGTCGCGCGTTCGAATCCGGCAAGCGTTTGATCAACCAAGATTGATTCAGCCATGAAACTGGCAACCAGGACTGTAGCCGACCGCTCCACTCTAAAGCTCGATAGCGTTCGTAGCCACCGAAAAGCTCATCCCCCCCGTCGCCGCTCAAGGCCACGGTAACATGCTGACGAGTCAATTCGCAAAGATACCAAGTTGGAACGGCAGACGAATCGCTGAAGGGCTCGTCGTATTGATCCACCAATCGATCGACAATGTCCATGCCGCTCGCATTGACTTCAAACCGCTCATGCTTCGTACCCACATGATCGGCCACCATTTTTGCATAACGCGTTTCATCAAAATCGGACTCGGAGAAGCCAATCGAAAACGTTCGAATCGGCGTCTGCAACTGCTGTTGGGCAATGGCAACAACCAGCGACGAATCGATTCCACCCGAAAGAAACGCCCCCAACGGTACGTCACTTCGCAAGCGAATCCTAACGGAATCTAAAAGCAGCTCTTTCAGCTTCTGACTTGCAGTTGCTTGGTCGATCGAAATCTCTTTCGACCAGTCGACCTTCCAAAAAGATTCGACCTTCACTTGGCCGTTTTCAAAGACCGCAAAATGCCCCGGCGGCAATTTGTGAATGCCTTGGTAGATCGAATGCGGATGAGGTATGTATTGATAGGTCAGGTACAAATCGACGGCGCCCGGATCCATTTGCTTTTGAATGCCGGGCACTTGCAGCAAGCTCTTTAGCTCGCTGGCAAACAACAACCTGCCGTTTTGGACAGTGTAGTAAAGAGGCTTCTTGCCTAGCCGATCGCGGGCCAGCACCAGCCGATTGCGAAGTGAATCCCAAATGGCGATTGCGAACATCCCGTTCAGATGCTCAAAACAATCGAGCCCCAGGTCCTCATACAAATGGACAATCGTTTCGGTGTCGGTATGCGTACGAAAGGTATGCCCGGAACCTTCCAGCCGATGCCGAAGATCTTGATAATTGTAGATCTCGCCATTGAAGACAATTCGAACGGACCCGTCTTCATTGTCCATGGGCTGGTTGCCCGTCGCCAAGTCGATGATCGCGAGTCGCCGAAAACCTAATGCCACGCCAAAGCTCGGTTCGGCATTCCGTTTCAAATCGTTCGCACTCGGGGGCTGCAACCAGTGTCCTTCAGCATCCGGGCCGCGATGGACGAGCGCATCGGTCATGCGTTCCAGCACAGCACGCGACAATCCCTCGGACTCTATGGACCAAACACCACCCGCTATGCCGCACATAAATCGTCAACCACCTATCCTCGGGAAGCCTATCGCCCCAGCCTGATTCGGCTCCAGTCTGATTCTACGGACGAAGCCAATTAGCCCTTCGAGGTCCAAACGACGGGTTCTGGTTCCAAGTTCGCGGCCAAAGGGGACCCGCTGTCCTTGCGTCCGCTTCCTTCGAAACGACTGATCAATCGTACCGACATGTCGGATTCGCAAAGAATTTGACAGCTGAGCCTAGCGCCGGTGACTCCTCGCGCTGCAAGGATGTCCTTTTCTGCGGTTGTCATCTTGTCCGGTTCGCCCTCGATGAATTCGACACGGCAAGTGGTGCATCTCGCTTTTCCACCACACGCGTGCAATTGGTCCGTTCCCGCTTCTTCGCGTAGCGCGAGCGTCAGACGTTTGCCCTGCGGAACTTCGTACGTTCCCATTCCTTCGACGGTTAGCTTTGGCATTGTATGGATATTCCTGGTGTGAGGTTTCGAGTCATTGAATTCATGTGTGTCATTCTTGTCGGATGACCGCCACAATATAACCCGAATTGACTTCGGACGAGACCGCTAACGCTAGAAGTTTTGGTGGGCAAGGGTATCTCTGCTGTCAGAGTGTGCCCGGTATGCATCGGATACACTCGCGAATACAATGCGTCCACTGGAGCAAATCGTTTTCCGCTTCCTTCGCCATGACCATAGGATGCACTTTTGAATTTCCTTCGAAAACCCTGGTTTGCAGCCTTGTTGGGGGCCTTTTTTTACTGGCTCTCTCTGCCCCCCATGCATTTTCCTTGGGCCGCTTACCTCGCATGTGCTTGCTGGATTACACTTGTCGCGCATCCAGAACCAATCCGCCGGCGGGAGTATTGGTCAATCTGGCTCGTAAGTGCCCTTTGCTGGCTAGCCCTGCTGCAAGGAATTCGGCTAGCGTTCTGGCCTCTTTATGCCGGCTGGATTGCGTTGTCTTTGTACTTGGCGGTCTACTTGCCACTGTTTATCGGCCTTTCAAGAACGCTGTACCATCGCTACCGGATTTCGTTGCCGATTGCGGTTTCTGTGGTTTGGGTTGGATGCGAGCTGGTTCGCGCCTATTTCGCCACGGGATTCGCCGCCTGTATGCTTGCCCATAGCCAGACCCCATGGCCGGGCATGCTTCAGATTGCTTCCCAATTCGGTGCCTATGGCGTCAGCTTCTTGGTCATGATGCTCAGCGCCGTTGGCTATCAATGGATCCAAGCAATAGGTGTGCACTATCGTTGGCTTCCACCAGAAAAAACGAAAGGCAATTGGGCTGTCCGGCTCGTTCATTCCTTCGTGATCCTGGCCGTGGTCTTCGCATCATTAGCATACGATCGATCGTATCAAGCTTGGATCGATTCGCAAAAACCGATCAAACCACTTGGACGCATCCTACTGATTCAAGAGAACATGCCCACGATCTTTGATGGTGACTTTAGCGATTCCCAAATTGGATGGCAACGATACGAACAACAGACTTCCGTGGCGGCAAAGTCCCTTGGTCCACAAGAACGCGTGGACTTGGTGGTTTGGCCTGAAAGCACTTTCAATGGAGGGATTCCTCGATTGGACTGGGACCAAAGCCCGGGCGTTCCTCCCGAGTTCGAAGAATCGGAATCGGAATTCGAGTATCGATTTTCCAAACTCAATTCCAACCATCAGCTCAAGCTGAATCGTATCTTCGACTCCTTCTCAGAGAAGCTCCCGTTTCTCTTGGTTGGATCGGACGTGCTGAAAGTGCGCAATGGAATACTCGAGCGTTACAATTCGGCGCTTTGGATCAACCCTGACGAACCTAGTGCCGTTGATTATTATGCCAAAGGCCATCTCGTTATGTTTGGAGAATACATCCCAGTGGTTTCCTGGTTTCCAAAACTACTTGCAGCATTAGGAATGGGACAGCTCGCTTCCGGAGAGACGGCTGCTAACTGGCATCTACCTTCCGGCGCTGTCGTGTCCCCCACCATCTGTTTTGAAAACGTATTGCCGCATGTGGTCCGATCCCGCATTGTAGCCTCCAAGAGCCTAGGAGACCCACCCGACATTTTGATCAACATCACCAATGACGGTTGGTTTCGAGGTTCGAGTATTTTGAATCATCACTTGGCCA
>CAITIF010000148.1 GCA_903892365.1 uncultured Pirellula sp.
CCGAAGCATCGGAGTCGATATGGAATCCGCCAAGGTTGCCGCAAATGGCTTTCGTTATCGAATCCCTTCTGCATCGCTGTTATTTATCACCGACAAGCCGCTTCACGGCAGCCCAAAATTGCCCAAGACCGCAAACGCATTTTACCAATCCACGAAAAACCAGCATCTTCAGATTGCAGAGGCTGCTATTGGCTTAACGCGAGCTTCTTACCCGGCGGGATTGCCAACAACGGATTTACGCGCGATGGACGAACCGCTTTTAGGTTGCCCGGTTCCAGTCAAACCGAATTAGCCGTTGAATCGTTCCTGGTGGGTATGAACTGCATGATTCAGCAATGTCGAGCAGTTGTTCTCAAATGCTCGGAACTGCCAAACCCAGCGCGGGCTTGCGTGCAATATATAGCCTATTCCGACAACGCAAACGCAACCAGAGTTCCGCCCAAGCGACGACCGCTCTTGCCACCTCCGGCTGAGATTACCACAAATTGCTTGCCACCCACCATGTAGGAACTTGGGCTTGCGTTACCACCAAAGGGTAAACTGGATTTCCAAAGTAGCTCCCCAGTTTGTTTGTCGAATGCTCGGAACGTTTCGTCCGCGGTCGCTCCGATGAATATCAATCCCCCTGCTGTAACAAGAGGTCCGCCGTAGTTTTCGGTCCCGGTTGGCGGGATTCCTCGTGCCGTCAGTTCGGGATACTCCCCCAGTACTACCTTCCACTTGATTTCACCCGAATTAAGGTCCACAGCGTTCAACGTTCCCCACGGCGGCTTGATCGCTGGATACCCTTCATCATCCAACCAACGACGAAATCCACCAAAGGCATAGGTCGGTCTTGCATCCTTGGAATCGCGATCAGCTTGCTTTGGCTCTTTCGGTACAACACTCGATTCGTCCGCAGGAACACTCTTGCTCAGAACGTAATCGAGAATTGCATTGCGTTTCTCCTCGGGCATGGATTCATAGGATGGCATGCGTCCACGTCCTTGCCGCGTCATTTGATCGATCTCAGCCCGCGTCTTACGTTTATCAATTTCAAGCAACGACGGGAACTTCAAGTCCTGATTTCCTTTCAAATCCAGGCCGTGACACACGCCGCAATAAAGCATGTAATCTTTCTCGCCAAGCCCGAGCTCGGTTCCATCTGCATGACGAGACTCGATCATTTGCAACAACCAAGGCATCTCATTCACATTGACGTAATAGATCCCATCTGGATCAGCCGCGCCACCACCCCATTCCATCCCGCCATCAAATCCTGGAAACATCACCGTCTCTTTTAGACTGGGAGCAGGAAACGGTCCGAAGTTAGGGGCGGCTCGAATTCGATCCAATGTCATCTGGTATGTTTGCTCTGAAATGTTGGATGCATCCTCTTCCGTGTATGTTTGTCGCATCAGCGGCAATGGCTTGGTTGGAAACGGTTGAGTCGGCCAGGCTTGCTCGCCGATCAAATCCGATGGAGGAACCGGTCGCTCTTCGATCGGCCATAACGGCTGCCCCGTAACTCGGTCAAACACGAATAGCAAACCATGTTTGGTCCCCTGTGCAACTGCATCGACCTGCTTCCCTTTGTGGGTCACGGTCAGCAAGACCGGTGCGCATGGCAGGTCCTTGTCCAAAAGATCGTGATGGACGATTTGAAAATGCCATAATCGTTCACCGGTCGACGCATTCAGCGCCACAATACTGTTCGCGAACAAGTTGCTACCGTGCCGATCGCCTCCATAGAAATCCGGTTCCGCCGTTTTGGTTGCAGCGTAAACAATTCCGCGTTTTTCATCCAGCGATTGCCCACACCATGGCATCAAACCCGAGGCCGTTTCGTGAAATCCTTGTGGCCACGTGTCGTAGCCAAATTCGCCGGGTCGAGGAATAAAATGAAAGATCCACCGCTGTTCGCCGGTTAGGACATCAAACGCTCGAAGAGCGCCCTTGCCTCCAAGTCCCCCCAAAATCAGCATGTTCTTATAAGTAACGCCGGGCGTATTGAGCCCCGACCCAAGATTGATGGATCCCTTCTCACCAAAGCTTTGGATCGTCGCGCCCGTCTTTGGGTCGATAGCGAACAAATATCCGTTGACCGCAGTAAATAACCGCTGCTCTCCCCCCGCTTCGTTTTGCCAATAGACCAACCCTCGCTGACGCGGACTTCCAGCGCCGGTATGCTCGTTCGCAGGATCCCACTTCCAGATCTCTTCACCCGTGGCCGCGTCCAATGCGATCACCGCACGAGTTGCGGTGGGCGTGTAGAGCACCCCATCCACGATTAAGTTGTTCGCCTGGTACTCGGCTCGATTGCCCGTGTCGTAAGTCCAGGCAACTTTCAGTTTACTGACATTCTCACGAGTAATCTGATGAAGCGATGAATAAAGATTTCGCTCCTTGCCGCCAAGATAATGCGGCCAATCGACG
>CAITIF010000149.1 GCA_903892365.1 uncultured Pirellula sp.
CTAACAATGCGGGGACGATGTGCGCACCCGGTAAGTGTGCAGGAAGGTTAAAAGGCCCTAATACCAACATCATTCCATACGCTTGGAACCGAGTCACCGAACGGAATTCCCCCGAGGTCTCGGATACAGTCCATCGCCTTTGTCGGATTGCGTCGATCGAATTGTTGACTTTGCCGACCACGGTTCCTACCTCGGTACGTGATTCCCAAAGCGGCTTCCCGGTTTCCATGGAAATCAACCCAGCGAGTTCTTCCTTGCCGGCGCTAACAATATTGGCGAATTGAAGGCAGATATCCACTCGTGAATCGAGCGACTGGCGAGACCAAGATTCAAAGGCATCGCATCCAGAATGCACGGCTTGCTCGACCTGATCGACACTCGCCCATCGTCCTCGCCAAGTTACCTTTCCATCGGAAGGGGAGCATCGCTCGTTGGGCTCCCTTTGTCCGGTGATCCATTGACCATGGAGATAATTGAGACCTTCCATTGCGATGTTGCTAAGACTCATGATGACGTCTTTTTGTCGAGAGTGATGGCGGGATACAAGGAAGTCACCCGAATTTCGTCATTCAGGTTCACCTTTAAGCAAGTCGCAACCTGCTCTGTCACAACGCAATCTTGCTCATCGATCGAAGCCGCTCCTAAAACGGCTCGAAAGCCACCCACGGAAGAAGCGATCATAGACCTTGGTGCGTCGACACTGGGTGCAATTCCTGATACGCGTATCACTTTGGTGCGTTTGACTACCTGAATGTCAGTGCGCTGGCACGAGATCATGGGGCCGCCATCAAATATGTCGATGCAATCTGTTTTTTGAAACCCTTCGGCCTCGAGCATCGCTAAAGCTGGCTTCGTGTTTTCATGAACCTGCCCCATCACCGACCGGACTTCTTCGGACAGCAAGCAAGTATAAATCGGATGCCGTGGCATAAGATCTTCGATGAACCGTTTGCTAATGGTGGACAAGCGATCTGCTTGAGGGAATTCCATGCCGAAGAAATGTTCGAGTATGGCATCCCAAAACAGACTCTTGCCTTCATCGGTGGAGACGCCTCGCATTTCGGCGATCACGCGTTCGGAGAATCGTTTTGGGTGCATCGCCATGAAGATGAAGCGCGACAAGCTCAACAAGCGACCTCGCCCTTGACCACGAAAGGCTGGTAACAAAAACAAGCTTCCAATCTCCGTAGGGCCGTCGTGCAGCTTATCAAGGATCAGCACTTCGACATCGTGTTTTAAGTCGAGATGCTCGCAATGATGAGATTCATGGATACGGCGATAACTGTAGAAAGGTTCGTAGCCACCCGTCTTACTAAAGATACAGGATAGCCCAACCAATCTGCCCCCGTCAGCCTCTTCCATCACCATCACGTAGGGGTCGCCAGAGGCCTTTTCTACTTTACGAGTGAATGCAAAATTGGATAACTCGACTCGATCAGCAAGTTGATCTTTGCTGATTTGGAGTGTCGTTAGACCATAAGTGGATTGTTCGATGAGATCCCACAACTGGTCCAAGTCATCCAGTTTGACAGCTCGCACAATGTCCAAGATATTTCTCCTTGCTGTAAGCTACGTGTTAGTCAGCTTGGATCGTTCCAGCGATTCTAAGCGACCTGATGAAAACCGACTCAGGATTTCAACCAGGAGTTTTGACTTGGCTACTAACGAGCTAACTTGAACCCATTCTTGCGCGCTGTGGAGCCCGTCCCCCAAGGGGCCCAGGGTGTCGATATTCGGCAAGCCTGCAGCTGCTAACTTGTTGCCATCGCAAACCCCGCCCGTCGACCTCCAACTGACCACTTGGCCAAGTTCTCGAGCGCTCTCTTCAATGCCGATCATAATCTGCTTCGATTGATCCGTGATCGGTTTTGCAGGCGAGCTGATATTGCCATGTAGCTCGCATCGAAATCCCTCCGCTTGATTGGCAGTAGCCATCAGCGACTGTAACTTTTGCTCCAACCAAATCTCACTCTCTTTGTCCTCCAGCCGAACATTGAATCGGCCGACCGCCAGATCGGGGACAACATTGACAGGCCCCCCACCCACCACGCGCCCCACGTTGATGGTCAATCCGCTGCGCAGTCCGTTCCATTGATCGATTTCAGACAGCAAGCTGCAAAGCTTTGCGACGGCATTGCGTCCCTGGTGAAAGTCACGGCCTGCGTGAGCGGAGCGTCCGTGAATCACCATCGTAAAATTCCCGGAACCCTTTCGATGCGAAACGAATTCACCGTTGGGAAGGCACGGTTCCAGCAGCAAGCCGAAATCAAAATCAGCTGCCATGTCTTGCATGACTTGATTGGAGCTATTTGAGCCCACTTCTTCGTCGGGGTTCAGCAGGACCGTCCAGCCGCAATCATTCGCAAGCGAGAACCGAAGCAGTGCTTGCAATGCATAGCGCAAGACCACAATTCCACCTTTGGCATCGGCAACCCCTGGTCCGCCAAGCCGGTCATTCGTTAATCGATGGCAAGTTTGAAAGGGATGATCCAAACCGTAAACGGTATCGTAATGAATCGCAATCAACACCCGTCGCGGGTTGTTGGGTTGGAAGTCCCAACGCAACGCTGGTCCTGTTTCGACAATGGTCGTTCCACCATGGTCTGCAACCATGCGACGGGGAGGCAATGGTATACGATGCAGCACGGCAGGATGGATTCCGAACCAATCTTCCAGCCAATCCGCTACCGCGAGGAGCCCATTCAAATTGTCTGACCCCGAATTCTGATTGGCTAGTTCAATCAGATCGGCCACCATGTTCTCTTGGTTGGTCTCTAACCAAGCAAATGCATCGGTTCGGTCTTGGGCGTTCATTGGGAATTCTCTTCGTAGGGCCTGTCGTTGTTACGAAAGTCCATCATAACGCAAAGTCTTTTTGGTAACGCTCGCACGCAGCAAAATTTGAACAGACCGACGGCTGTTATGGTGAATTGCCAAGCATCTAGGGAAACACGAAAGGTTTCAACAAGACCACTACAATGGGGATCAAGATAATCGCCATCAAGTTGACGCCAGCCCCCGCCACGATCATGTCCCGAGTCGCAAATCGTCGCTGAGCGAACACTAAGGTATTGGGCGGGGTTGCGACCGGCAGCATGAAACCGCAACTGCTGGCCAAAACCGCAGCGATTAGGAGGGTCATTGGATCTAGCCCCATACCGGACGCGGCCGTCGCAAGAATCGGTAATACGGCGGTCGCGGTGGCGACGTTGCTTGCCAATTCGGAAATCGCGATCACGCCGCAAACCACCACGGTTAGGATCAACCAGCTTGGCATCCAAGCGATTTGCTCGGCCCAAACCGCAATCGCTCGGTCTAATTTAGAATCGCCAATGGCCTTGGCTAAGCTGAGTCCTCCTCCCAATAGCAACAAAATACCCCAAGGCATGCGGTCGATGTCGGACCAGCTCAACACCGGTTTACCAAGTGGAAGGATTAAAAGAGCGCACATGCCGATCATGGCAATCCAGGCATCCTCGACCCTGTTTAGGATCAAGCCAATCCCGGTGCCTTTCGCCAAAGTTGCCAGTGGTTCTCGGAAGATCCACATCACAGCTACCAACCCAAAGATACCTAGCGTCCAGCGTTGATAGGGGTTCAAACGGCGATTTGATTGAATCTCTTGACGCCAGGCATCTGGAATCTCAATCGCGATATTCTTTAACGGCCATAAGACGACTGCTAGCCAACCCCAGCACAAAACCAACATTGTCAGTACCAACGGCATGGCGAGTAGGATCCAGGACAGAAAAGGAACGGGCATTCCCGCCTGCTGCATGAACCCGGAGAAAAATACATTCGGGGCAGTCCCCACCAACGTCCCCATCCCTCCAATGCTCGCGGAATAGGCAACACCGATCAAAAGCGCTTTCGCGAAGTTCTTGTTTTCGCAGGTGGAAATGACGCTCATTGCCAATGGCAGCATCAACATGGCGGTAGCTGTGTTGCTGACCCACATACTGAGCAAGGCCGTGCATAGCATAAACGCACCCACGACCCACGTTCCGTTGGTCCCAGCGATGCTCAAGAGCAGCAGAGCGCCGCGTCGATGCAATTGCGATTTTTCGATGGCGATCCCCAACGCAAAACCACCTAGGAAGAAGAAGACCGACTTGTCTGCATATGGGGCACAGGCTTTGCCCATGGCGTCGGATTCATGAATCCCCGCGAAAGGGATCAGAATCATTGGTAGCAAACCTGTTAGCTCGATCGGGACTGCTTCCAAAATCCACCAAACCGCCATCCAAATTCCAAGCATGGCGACATAATTGGCGGCGGCGGACGTATCGGCAAAGCCCGAAAGCAACCCGTATACTAGTGCACCGGTAGCGGGGCCCGCAGCCAGTTTCATGAAATGCAGCACTAGCGTTTTCCTTGAAGAGGTCAGTCGATGATCATTACCAACGTTGCGTTGCTTGAGAATTCCGAAGTATCTCGCTCGCTTCGTCGCTCAAGCCATACTGATTGGAAGGCTGATTCAATTCAAGAAAAAGAACATACTTTGAATGGTCTGCGCCCGCATAAATAATCGGCGCGGGTGCAACTTGCAAAACACTCGTCACGCGGTTGTTCCATCGGGCGGTGAGCAATTGGCCTCCCAAACTGGGCTCCTCTTGAAGGTGGTAGTATTGAAGCATCAGTTGCGCGATTTGATTTGGATCGCCTGTCATGCCATGCAGCTGAATTCTTTGCAGCGATTTGGCTGCGTCAAAGAAATAGGTCAATGATCCAGCGACATCGCTAGGGCGAGTGCCAGTGATTAATGGTACTCGTAAGCCGTCCATTCGCACATTTGATGTCACGGTCGTGACTCGTGCAAATCGCTGAGGCAACCAACCAGGGGCAATGTCGAATCGAAGCACTTCTCGCAAGTCCGTGACAATCCCACCGCCAACACTGGTTTGCGGTTGCTGTTGCAATTGCGGTAAACTGGGGGTGCCAAGGGTATAGTCCCACAATTGGTCCGTATTTCCTGGGATTACATTCGACGTGCCGCTTTGATTCTCCAGCGTCGGCGGCATCGAAAGTGGAACAATCGTAGCCGGGCCGTACGATGTGCTCACCATTTGTCCATTAGGACCAATCGATTGAAAGGAAGTCGGCGTTCCCATGCTGGATGGATTCCAGTTCTGAGGATACTGTCCGGGTGTCCCTGAATTCTCGGCCGAAACAAGCGAATAGGGATCGGTCGAATTTCCCGAAGAGCTTGAGTCCCAGAGCCCGCTTCCTGAATTGGATGACGAGCCGGCCGGCTTTTCGATGTTGCTCATCAAGGAACGCCGAAGAGAAGTGCCTACCTCGGTTTCGAACGCAGCGTACGGCCCGCCTACGGCGGCCGTTAAAATCGCCACTGCACCCAATGGCTTCTGTAGAAAATTGCTGATCATGAATGGTTGTGCTGCAAGCTTTTGGCTTGAGTCGGTTGAGTCTACCCGAGCACATCCATGCGCTAATGAAATGATCCGACCAGGGATCACTTCAGGCGATCGACTCACCCATTCACGGATCTTGAGCAAGAGGTTCAAAACCGACGAATGTTCGCTCAGGACTTACCGTTCTTGCCAAGGATGCCGTTTGTGACGAGCAAACCTCGCTTACGGTGCTACGAACTCGGAGGTGAGCTTGACGTTGTTTGTCTCAGCCCAAGTTCGAGTCGTCAATTCGATCTTCTTCTTCGCGGGGGTGTTTGGATCGTCAATAACGACCCAGACAACCTTTTGATCCTTCTCTGTGGCAGACTGGACTGTGGTGACAGGATTAGCCCGCCGCACGAGATCCGTCAGAACGGTGCGCAGCGGAACCGAAGCTTGCTTGAAGTCGCGGATTTGTTGATTTTGAGTGATGCCTTGCTTTTGAAATGCCGTGCCATTGATGGCCATAGGGAAGCTCTCGCCGCTCAAGACGGAATCAGCGACCTCCGAGGATATCAATTGCAGAGCAGACTCTAACGACTCCTGACCAAAACTAATACTGATCGGCGAATCGAGAATCGCATCGATCGATTTTGTTTGCGGTTTGGCTGTTGGTTTGGTTCCACTGGTACTGGAAGTGCTACCACCTGTCGCCGGAGGTGCCGCCATGGCCATCCAACTGGCAATCAGCAAATTGCTCGCGGCTTCCTTG
Organism: uncultured Pirellula sp.; assembly: GCA_903892365.1. GTDB lineage: Bacteria > Planctomycetota > Planctomycetia > Pirellulales > Pirellulaceae > JBKCUI01. Next base: position 6,124 of record CAITIF010000149.1, read on the forward strand.
GGCAGGTAGACGTTGGCGATCACTTGGCCATCCTCGATACCAAATCGTCCAAATTTCCCAAGGCTTCGAAGCATTTGCGGATAACGCTGCGAGAGAGCTCGCCAATAAGGGTGCGATGGTGATTCTAGGATAGCTGCTTCCATTTGGTCGGGCAGCTTTTCCAAACGCGTCTTCAACTGACTTAGGATGCGTCCTGATTCTCGAGTCTCTGCATTCAACATCCGCAACTCCAGATACCACTGGTTCTCGAAAAACATGGATAGTGAAACGGCCTGAGTTGATTCGTCCATTAAATCTCGAACCATTGGCGACAGATTGGGCCATGTGGAAATTAATTCCCTACCATCCCCAAACAGAAAACTTGGGGCGAACAAGACGGTCACGTCGGCGCGACTGTCGGTCGATTGCAAAAGCTGCTCCAATTGGCGACGTAACGGTGCAACTCCTCCTTGGAGCTCGCTCAGTCCTAAAACCAGCTCTTGAGGCCCAACGGTGAATCGTTTCGTGGTTGCAGCGCGATCGGTCGCTAATTCTTCGAAAGCGATGGCAGTTGGATCGTTGTTTGCTTCATTGCTCCATATGCCTCGCTTGCTCCCTGACTTCGTATCGAGCAACTGAGTGGAGAAACCTTGCAATCCATTCGCGATCGTTTCCAATGCGGTGGGTTGCTTTAACTTGACTCGAAACAAAACCTGTGGCACGCCGGCTGTTTTGCCCGGATACAATGCGATTCCCACCGATTCAATTCGATCATCGGATAGCATTGGATACTTGGCTGTTAAAGCACTGATTTGGGGCTGTATCTCAAGCCACCATTTTCCGAGTCCTGCTATCGAGCCACGTTGGTGCCATGCGTTGCCCGACAAAAAGACGATGGCCTCCAAACCGGCAGGAAGCATCTCGATGGAATACGGCGAGCCGGCTTGCGGAGGTGCCCAAAGAGTTTTTCCATCATCAGCATTGACCGAGTAGTACTCTGCAACGGGATCCGCTGGCTGACTTGGTTTGTTGTTGCCTGCATCCGAGCTCGGAGCGGCATTGGCGTTCGATGAATCCTGGGTAGGTCGCGGACGCTCGATCACCACCGTTGTTGTATTGGGATCCACGGGTTGGGTGGAGGAGCCGTTCAAGAGCAGCAAGGGAATCAGCGTCGCGAAGAGCAAACAAGTCCCTGCAATCATGGCAGGCAAAAGCCACTTTGGTTTCTTCTTTTTGCTCTTCTTCTTTTTAGCTGCTGA
>CAITIF010000150.1 GCA_903892365.1 uncultured Pirellula sp.
ACCCAGAAAGATTTGCTGCGACAACAACTCGCAAGGTCGAAGAATCCGATGCAGTTGCTTGCGATGACGCCAACCATGCCTGCAATGCCTGGCTTCGTTTCACAGCATGAAGATGATGCTGCCACCCTCGCGACATTTGATTTTCCGCATCAAGTTCACTCAAAAAGAACAGAGTGGTATGACCCGATTTGGCGAACGGAATCAGGGTTTGTTCTTCCGATTCCATCGCAGCGAGCCGAGGTATCCATCGGTAGCCAACCCCATGGTCGGCAAGTTCGTTGCATAAGGCTCGTCCGACAGGATGGTTGCCGACAAGAAGGACATCACCCAGCGTTGCTAACGATAATTCTTGGGTTGAATCAGCTGACACTTGGTCCAAGCTAAAGGAAACTTCGCAGTTCGCCACACCCTCGTGATTAAATGAAGTCTGCTTCGGAACATGCTGTTGCACATGAGGCTGGGAAACCACCGAACTTTCTGTCGGTAGAGGCGTTACCGGGTCGGCAAAGAACATTTTGTGATATCGCCAATCGGTAATAATCACTTCGTTTTCGAAAGTTCTATGGACCAGTTCTTTCATGAAGTGGTCCACACCCTCGTTCACCGGCATAAATCGCATGGTAGCCAAGAGCTTCGAGTGCTTGGTTTCAGGTCGAGCGGCCATTCCGACTTCGTCCCACGAATGCCAATCCATGGCTACGGCATGCACTTCAGGGCGTTTGGTCTGATAGCGAGCGACCACTTTGGCTAGCCACTCGTTCGCAGTTCCGTAATCCGTTTGTCCAATCGCACCGTAACGTCCGCTGATGGAGGTGAAGGCGACGAAGGAGTGAAGTGGGTCTGTCGCGGTAGCTTGCATCAAATGGATCGCGCCGAGAACTTTGGATTCCAACGTCCGCATCACCAGCGGTAGCTTTTTGCCACTGAAACGACTTGCTTTTTCGTAACCAGCACCATGGACAACGCCCACGATAGGCTCACCCTTTGCGCGAATTGTATCGACCAACCGCGAAACGTTGTCCAATTGAGATATGTCACAAGCGTGGTACTGAATTCGGATCCCCTGAGCCGACATGCTCATCAGGTTCTTTGCGATTTCGATCGCCTTCTCGGTTGCATTCCAAACATCTGCCGGAGTTTTCTTTTCTTCAATTGCCTTCCGAACAATGCTGGATCGAAGCTCGCGGGTTTGTATCGGATCCAGGGAAAGCCATTCTTGCGGAACTTCAGGCAGGGGACTCGAGCCTACCAGATGGATCGTGCCACCGTGAAGTTTACCGATGCGTTTTGCGATTTCAGCAGTCACACCGCGAGCTCCGCCCGTAACAATCCAGCATCCCTCTTTACCGAAGGGTAGCTTCTGGTTAGGAGAAATCGATAGCGGGGCATGCACCATCCGCAAAACGTGCCGCTTGCCATTGAGATAGGCGAGCTCAGCCTCTCTTTCTTTCGAATCGATCTCGCGGATAACCCGTTCCACTTTCAATTCGTCGGAGCAATCGGAATCGAAGTCGATCGCGTGGGTTCGAAGATCGGTCCCAACGGTGACACTGCGTTCCAAAAACATGGCCTTCGACAAACCGCTCCATGCACCCCCATAATGCTGATCGGATTGACCCGCTATACCGAGATCCCCGCCCATGCTTGTTACGGCAACGAACAGCATGGGACGATCGCGGGTGGAGTCCGGGCATGCAGAAAACCATTGTTGGGCAACAAGATAAGGCGTTAGAACCGATTCTTGCCAATGACTTGCATCGACCAATGGACTTTCCGGCACCTTGTTGGTCGATGGTTGCACGAAAAATAGATGATCGGGCTGCCCCATTCGCGAGACGCAGTCTTGCCATTGAGACAAAACAGATTGTGCGTCGGCAGAGCTCTCCAGAATCGCAACTTGAGCGCCGCGTGCAGCCAAACGCTGGGACAGTAACTGACTGGTTGTACCGCCCCCTAACAGGATCACCTTCGAATCGCGAATTAAATCCGTTCCAGAGGCTTCGGAAGGGATCGGCATTTCAATCAAACGAAGCCCAAGCCGCGTGCAGATCAAATCGGCATCACCCAACGGAGGATTTTCATTGATGCTGTTTCCTTTGGCGGCAAGCTCGGTCGGCTCGA
>CAITIF010000151.1 GCA_903892365.1 uncultured Pirellula sp.
GAGCCAAGTTCACGAACCCACTTGGATCTGTGTTCGCCGGCTAGATAGAACTTCATCGAGAAAGTGTCAATTCAAGATCGTGGCGGTCCGCGCTGCGAATGAGAGGGGCAACGTTCGCTGGGCGCCGAAATTCCCAAATACGACGTGGAATCGTAGGATACAACCGGAGTGGCTTGAATCTCAAACGATCCGGCCAACCAAAAGTCGGTTTCTTCCGATTCGAACCGTTCGTCGTCAGACACCAGTTCGACGGCCTCAGTAGGCTCGGCAACGGAGGTTCTCATCGCAGATGGGATCGGACCTAACAATGAAAGCATCAGCAGGATGCTTGTAAAAGTCCACGCAATCAGAATACCAGAACGTTTATAACTCAGCCGAGTCGACATGAAGGCCCATGCTAGACGGTCGTCTCGGCACCGTCAAGATCCAAACGGTCGGACGGGAGAACCGACATTCACCACTACTCATCGAGACGGTACTTCGTTCACGGTATAAAACGCATTGCGGTGCAACAGTTCCTCCTGGTCTTGAGAACGTAGACGAACAAGATCCAGCTCGTACACGAATCCTGGATCGAGCTTTTCCAAAACGAGTTTCGCAGAGAGACCGTCTTGGGCAAGCGACACCGACTTGACTTTGGATTGGTGCTGGTCGATCTCCGGTCCTCCGTAACCAGCATGATACGGATGTGTGAACGCGGAGATCGCATAGGAGCTCGGGGCGCTTCCCGTAATCGGTTCGACTGGTTTCGTAAATGTGACCTGGAATCCATCGGGCTCGATGGTGATTCGGTTTATCTCAAAGGGCATTTTGCCGCTCCATTCGAGTCGCTCGAGAGCGAACGGCTTGATGCCGCGAACCGGCCAACCACGATTGGTTCCTCCGCAAAGCAAATTGCCGCCTGGAGTGAATTCCACATTGAGGATCCCTGTCGACAACCCCTCGCGGAATGGATAACAGGCCCCCTGCCAAACGCCGTTGACCTGCTCGGTCGTAGCCCGCATCAGGATCGATTGCGTATAGTCGCCAAGGAACATTTGATTTTCAAAGGGTCCAAACTTGCCTTGGGTCCGATCGACACTGAAAGCGGTAATCGATCTGCCCATCCGGATGTACGGAAAAATCACCGCATAAGGAACAAGTTGTTTGACGCGGTTCTTTTCCGTAACGATACGACTTCCCGAGTTTGGCATCTCGGGTTCAGGCCCTAGTTCTGGCGAGAACGGATACCAGTTGAAGCTGGCTGGATGGCCGTGAAAACTGTTTGGCGATACGGCCTTCAAACTGCACGAACAATTCCATGGCCCCTGACTCTCCACATAAAAGAGGGACCCATGCTCATCGAACCCGATACCGCCCGGACTGCGCAAGCCACTGGCAAACGCCGTCGCTTTTCCATCGGGCGCAATCTTCATAATCAGGCCTCGGTTCAGCGCATGGGAGTAGTACGATGCAGATAAACCAAGTGCCACGAATTGACTTCCATCCGTATCAAGCTTCGACCCGAAGGCGTACTCATGATAATTCGCATATCCCCAGTCATCGGAAATAGTCTCAAAGCGATCGGCAACCCCGTCACCATCCGAGTCGCTCACACGAGTTAATTCACAGCTTTGTGTAACAAGGAAGGCGTCATCCTTCCATGTCAAACCAAAGATCTCATCGAGCCCCGATGCAAAGCGATGAAACGATGGGTTCGGTTTCGCAGCGTCGATACCATCAATCAAATAGATCTCGCCATGCCTTGTTCCGACAGCGACTTGCCGATCCGATACCACAGCAAAAGCCCCTGCTTCAATGACCGTATCCTTCGGCAACGGTATGTTGACGATTGGGTAAAAATCACGCTCGCGTTCTTCGGTCCCCCAACGCTCACCAACATCCTCTGC
>CAITIF010000152.1 GCA_903892365.1 uncultured Pirellula sp.
ACACATTCTTCACAAGGGATGCAACGTAAAACAACCAGCATCGGCTGCTTGAGTCGCTTGGCCTCCTCGAAACCTTGCTCAAGATTATTGTAAAACCAAGTCCCGTCTGTTTCGAACTTAAGCTTGTCCCCCATAATCTTCTGCTGACGCGTCTGAGCGGTTGCATGTGACGGCAAGTACAAGAAGGCGAACAAAAAGAGAGACGCTAACGGCAAAATATTGAATCTGCACTGGCTCATGTTCAGCGTTGGCTCTTGGTAAAAATGTTGCGGGGAAAAAATGTTGCGGGAAGTCGAATATTTCACATGTGCTACTCTCGCAAAAGCCGACTTTTGAGAAACAGCGTGAACTTTGTTGGCACCAAATGATACTCTGTTTGTAAATCAACTACCAATACCGAGACGATACCTAAAGAGGAATCGATAAGAATGATACCAACGGGCGAAGCGATAGCCATGCTACCAACTGGCAGCAAGACGAAGCCAATTACAGTGATCGGGACTGAAAAAATTCGCGGGACCTTTGATGAACTCTGCCTGCAACAAGCGATCAACTCCAGGCTGGCGCCGGGGGTGACCGATCTGATCCTCAACCCAGACGGCCATTGCGGATATGGCGCACCTATCGGTTGCGTGATGACCTCACCCACCCATATTTACCCAGGGCCGGTTGGCGTCGACATTAAATGCTCGATGAGCTTGCTTCAATTGGATTTGCCGGAGGAGGCGATTCGTTCCCGCGAGGTGCGGCGTCGGCTCATCGATGCCATTTGCGAACGCACGCCTACAGGCGCTGGGCGAGGGCAACGCCACGCTCCCAAATCGCAACCGGTTGCGGAACCTCTAGGGTTGCAAGCAGTGGTCGAAGGGGCCTCGGAATCGGTGTGCAATCAGCTCCAAATTCCAGCGGAATGGGCGACTCGATGCGAGGACGCTTCCCATGTTGGCCACGATGACACAACAGGTTCTTTAGCATCGCGTATGGATTGGCATCTTGCTCAAAGTACATTTCGAAGATTTGCAGACAAGGTATCCCAACTAGGATCCTACGGGGGTGGTAATCATTTTGGTGAATGCGAGATCGTTCATGTGGCCGATGATGATCGCTCCAAGCAAACAGCTCGCGCGTTCGGCCTCAAGGACCGGCACGTTGCATTTCTATCTCACTGCGGTTCACGCGGGATTGGGCACAATTTGGCGATGGGGCAATTCAAAGCGCTGCAAAGCAAATTCGCGAAATGGAACATCCCACTCCCCGGCAATGATCGCGAGCTGGTTTATGCCCCCTTAGGAACATCTGAAGCGAACGCCTATATCGATGACATGTCGCTTGGTGCAAACTTCGCGACCGTAAATCACTTGCTTATCAATTCTCTGGTGCTGGAAGCTTTTCAAGAAGTCTTCCCTGGCACCCAAGGGCAATTGATCTACTTCATCAGTCATAATATTGCGAGAAAAGAAATCGTCGATGGAATGCCACAGTGGGTTCATCGCAAAGGAGCCACACGAGCGTTCCCAGCAGGGCACTACGCTTTGAAAGGTACTCGTTATGCCGAAACAGGCCATCCCATCTTGTTGCCCGGAAACCCCCAAGCGGGCTCCAGCGTGATGGTCGCGGACCCAGGCGCCAAGATCAGCTGTTACAGCGTGAATCACGGCGCTGGGCGGCAATTAGGGCGAAAACGCGCCATTCGAGAATTGGACCAAGCATCCGTCGACGAGTCGTTCGACCGATCGGACATTCTTACGAATTGCAGAAAGTACCCAAAAGACGAGGCTCCGCAGGCCTACAAAGATTTCGATGAAGTCCTTCGCAGCGTGAAACTGGCAGGCCTTGCCACCGAGATCGCCCGATTGAAAGCAACCTTTGTCATCAAAGATGGCGACCAAGCCGACGATTGAACATCAAACAAGTGACTGTGACGCGGACCGACAACGCGACTCGAATTGATTTCCGCGCAAAGAGCCAATGCCATGAACCGGGAAAGGTCTCTTTTGGGAAGCCGCCGGGATTGTTCATCGATAGGCCAAGCTTAGCCTAGCCTATCAAGCAAAACACTTGCGAATTTTTCTCTGGCCCGGTTGGAACTTGCGAGTCCCCAGGATCGCTTCTTCTTGCATCCGATCGGGCGAACCTGGTCCTCGGCTTTTGCCAAAGTACTTTTTAAAGTTCCAAACCAAATCACACCACATCCCATCCGCGATCCCGAGCTTCGCTAAGACGGCAACGTGGGCCATCCCGCATTCCGCCGCGATCTTCCCGCTCTTGTCGACACGCCCTTGACTTCCTGTCCAGTACAATAACGCCAAGTAGTCCGCTAAACTCATATCCAGAAAGCCCTTATCGCTTGCCCGAGTTCCGTCTTTGTTCACAACGGGCCCTGTAGCACGCGGATTCAAAGTCAACGGTGCAAGCCATGCATCCTTAGCGACTCGCGCCCCACGTCGCTTGCTAGCTTCCTTGCGGCGTTTGGCCAACTGCTCGGGAGTACTGTTCTTAAGGATCTTCGCAGCATCTTCTCGGTTGATGGTTTGCATGGGTGCTGCTGCCGACTCTACCGTTTCACCCGCCTTCGCTTGGATGCGATCATAGGCCGACGTGAACTTAGAATCTGCCGGCGATTCCGCCATGGCGGCCCGAACGGGATTCAAGTCCACATACATGCAACAAGCCAACAACGCTGCTTCGTCCAGAAGTCGCTGAACCTTAAAACGGCCCTCCCAAAAGCTACCAGTGCATTCATCCTGCCGGTTTGCAAGCCTAGCAATTGGTTCCGAAAGCGCACGCATAAACCACGAAACGTCGGACAATCGTGCGCGAACCAAAGCCATCCGTTCCGAGTCGCTGACGAGCGTGTCTACGTCCTGTGTCGTAGGATCGCCTAGCTGTTCATCAATTCGTTTCCCGGGAAAGATCTGCAGCCACCGAAGAGCCACCTGCCGATCAGACCAAGCTGCAACCACATCAGGCCTGCTCCGGAGAACTACGTGCAGATGATTAGACAAAATCGCGTAGGCTAAAATATCCAAACCGAATACTGACGCTAGTTTTTCAATCCGCTCCCGAATCCACTCCTTCCGATAGGAATAGTCAGCACCAGAAACGGCATCCACTCCGCTCAAATAAGCCCGCCGCACGCATCGCTGCGTGCAATGAAGGATAGCAATCTCTTGTGGACGATAAATGGCTGTACGCAATGGTCTCGGCATGTCGTGTCTCCTAGCCACAAAATATAGCAACCACCACCCCAAATCTCAATAGGTGGGTGGCACCTTTCGCTTTTTTGTCTGTTTGCTATTTTAGAGACTTCAGCTTGGTGGACGCTGAGCAAGTGGGATCAGAGAATCTGATTTTGTTTAGGCGGCACGCTTGGCTGAAACCAGTGGCCGTTCCGCAACGGGATCAGAGAGTCGCAAAGGCATTGCTAGAGGCTGGTCGTCAGTGACCACCACCTGAATGGCGATGTGTCGCGAAGCATTAAGAAGAATTGGGCTCTTGAGGTTCGCCGTTAAAGTCGCGCCTGACTTACTGACCACGCTCAAAACATACATCTGATCTTGAGCATGCAAATGGAGCAATTCCAGCTCTCGCTTGTGGACATGAGCTCGGTAATTGGGCGCAAAACGACGGGGGCTCACGACAGGCACAGCAACGTTGGCCAGTGCAACCGACTGGAGCCAGGCAACTTCGTCATTGTCTAAACAGGATAGCAAAACCCAGTGGCGGCACGTTTCAAAGCCGATCAAACCATGCGGCATGAGCAACATGTCCGAGTGATTGATCTCCATATTGCCGAACCTGGAAGATTGGATTTGCATGACGTCACCGTGGACCAAAGATCGAACTGTGTGCTACAATCGCTTCTATCGGCAAACTTCCGTGCTTTGCGTTAACACTTTTTTCTGGTCTTCCATTTTCCTTTTTTCGTTGCCAGGCCCTTCGCCAGTCTTAAATTCAATGAGTGATAGCAATCTCCAAGTTCGTATTGATTCCGTTCGTGCTCGATTGATTCCGCTACGAGACGGTCTTTGACTACGCTAATAAAGTGTTGGAAATTGCAAGGCTGGAAGAACTTATGGCTAGTCCCTCCTTTTGGGATAGCCCCGAAAAAGCCCAAGAAGTCGTTCAGCAACTCAAAAACTTAAGGTCGGTAGTTGAGCCGCTGCGAAGCGCGATTCAGTCGTGTGAAGACTTATCGGAATTGGCCAGTATGATTTCGGAAGAACCTTCCATCGCCGATGAAGTCGAACCGGAGGTTGTCAAGCTCGAGGATTCGATTGAGCAGCTTGAGTTAAAAGCCCTGCTAAACGGCCCAATGGACGAATGCGGAGCCATCCTGGCTGTGCACGCTCGCGAAGGCGGGCTGGATGCGAACGACTGGGCTGAAATGATGTTGGGAATGTACATCGCTTGGGCTCAGAAGCATGGCTACGCAGCCGAGTTGGTGGACCGGTCTGACAACGAAGGCGCGGGGATCACTCAAGCGACCGTCATTATTCGCGGGCCATCTGCATACGGATACCTGAAGGGGGAAGAAGGCATCCATCGTTTGGTCCGGATCAGTCCCTACAATGCGGAAGGGAAACGACAAACCAGTTTTGCTGCTGTCGACGTTTCGCCTGAAGTAAGCGATTCCGTGGAAATCGAGATCAACGAAAAGGATGTGCGGGAAGATGTATTTCGCGCTTCGGGGGCGGGGGGCCAGCACGTGAACAAGACAAGCTCCGCGATCCGATTGACTCACATTCCAACCGGCATCGTCGCGCAGTGCCAAAGTGATCGAAGCCAGCACAAAAATCGTGCCCAAGCTTGGAAGATGCTTCGGGCACGACTGGCACGCATCGAAGAGGAAAAGCGTGAAGCAGAACTTGCGACGAAATACCAAAACAAAACAGTCACAGGATTTGGGTCGCAGATCAGAAACTATTTCTTACACCCTGACCAACGCGTTAAGGATTCGAGAACTGGTTTCCAGGTTGGTAACTTCCATGTCGTGCTTGCTGGTGAGCTTCAGGGATTCCTGGAAGCGTTTTTGAAGTACCGCATGATGAATGAGGCTGGGCAATCATGAGCCCGCTAGATCTTTGGATGAACTCGGTAGCAGAACTCTCTGCCGGCTTGCTAAGTATTCGGTTTATGAAGTCTGGTGATCGCTTGGCTCATTGTATCGGATTGCAAAAATCATCTGAGGGGTTGGGCGGTTTCCTGCCTGTTTTGGAATCGATCGAAGGAGACGCCCAAGAAGTCTGGCCTGCCAGTCCACCCATGCAGCAAATTGTGCAAGAGCACATAGGTCACAACTCAGCGCCGGTTCTGCTAGGGGTCGGATTATCTGGCAATGGTCATTGGTCCAGCGCTGTCG
>CAITIF010000153.1 GCA_903892365.1 uncultured Pirellula sp.
AAGAGTAAGAGTAAGAGTAAGAGTAAGAGTAAGAAAAAGAGTAAGAAAAACCGCGTTTCTTGCGGTGGCGTGTATTGGAACTTCGGATTGCGCAACGTCAAAACTAGCATCTGCGGTTCAAGCTGGACGTTATCCCTGCAGCGATAAGGCAAGGGGGTACATACTTGGGATTGCACTCGAGCTGTGTTATATTTCAGTCAGCCCGCGATTTTTCTCGACATGTCAGAACCATTTGCACCTCGATCCGATCGCTTTACGATGAAGAAAAAATCTAAGAAGGTAGTATCGGATCGAAAGTCGATTTTGCAGGCGATTCGGCAGCGGTTCGCCGATAGGCAACCACTGAATATAACGGCGGTGAAGCGAGATGACCCGAAATTGGTTCGGCAAGTCTACGAACAGCGTCCGTATTGGGGGTGGAAAGCTGCGTTAGCGGATGCTGGACTGACCTATGGCAAGATCCGCATCGAGATTGAGCAATCGGTGGTCTGTAAGCTTTGCGGCAAGAGACTATCGTCGCTCATTGGTCACATTACCCAATTGCATTTGATCGATTGCAGCGAATATCTGGAAGAATTCCCAGGTGCCGAACTGGTCAGTGAGCAGTTGCGGTCCAACAGCATGGGTGTTGTCAAACAACCGCACCCAGAATGGTTAAAGCATTGGGAACCCGTCTATTCTTTAGAGTATTTACTGGACCGTCTGAAGGAATACGCAGACCTTGGTTTTTCGATCAATCATGACAACCTCGTTGCGATCGATACTTCGCTACCAGTCACCCTGAAGAAATATGCTGGACTGACTGATTGGGATGATTGTATTCGTGCGATTGACTTGGACCCGGTCGACTATCGCGGTCTGGTCCATAGCGACGACTTCACGTTATCTCAGTTTCAAGCATGGTTGGCTGAACGCGAACTAGCAGGTCAGTCCTGTCTTTACCAAGACGTGGTCGCCGAGCGTGATCATTGGCAACGCCGCCACTTGATTGCCGTTTGGGCTCTGCGGCAATACGGTAGTTGGGCTGCCGCATTGGACCAAGCGGGAGTGGACCGAGGCTTGCCGATTTACGGTGGGCGTCATCATTTTACGAAGAAAGAGGTTCTTGCCCGGATCAAGCAATTGCGTCGTGATGGTACGGACTTGGCTCGCAAGTCAGTCGTGTTAATCCCAGACGGGATGGCGATCGTAACGGCCGCGGTACGTGATTTCGGAACTTGGGAAAGCGCTTTGGATGCCGCCAAGATCCCATTACGAGAACGCGAACGGCGGATCCAGTTCGATACCAAGGCCGAGGTGTTGCAAGGGATTCGCGTACGAATGGAGAATGATTGGAGCCTTGCTCCGATCGAACTTTTTTATGGAATGCGCAACGACGCCATCCTGTTCAAACAGGCCTTTCAATTTTGGGAGAGTTGGCTTGAGGCGGTTCGAGCCGCAGGAGGAAATCGAGAGCAGCTCGAGCAAGCGGCTGATACGCCCTATCATTCGAAAGCCAAGGTGGTGGCCGAGCTCAAGCGACGCGGTCGGCAAGGGAAACTGCTGGCCGTCCGGGAATTGACCGAATCGGTTGCTGACAAGCAATTGTATGTGATGGCATCGGGGTTCTTTGGTAAGTGGCAAGAGGCGGTTCGCGCGGCAGGCGAAGAGCCACGGAAGTACCATCAATGGAATTTGGAACCACCGGGCAAGTACAAGTCACGTGAACAAGTGCTGGCAGCGATTCGCCAACGTCATCGAAAGAAATTGCCGTTGCACACTCGTGGATTGACGCATGGCGAACACCTGGATGTCCCGTTGTTGTATACAGCCCGGAAGCTATTTGGTAATTGGCAGGCGGCTATCGAACAGGCCAACATCGATTACAGCAAGATTGCACGCAAGACGCAAGACTATGAAGCCATGAAGGGCCGCGTTTATCGGACCTATCAATCCAAAGAAGAAGTTCGAGCTGAAGTGCAACGTCGTTATTCCGCGGAACTGCCGGTGACTTATCGCGAACTCTGTCATTCTAAGGACCCGGAAATTCGCGACAACGGCCTCATTACGGCAGGTAAGAAATTCTTTGGCGATTGGGACAAGGCCCTGCGACATGCAGGTATTGACCCCACCGAAGTCCAAGAGCCATGGGTGCAAGAACGGAAAGCTCGCTTACGGAAAAAAGCCAAAGGTAGGCCGTAAAAGATGTAGGCCGTAACAAGCGCTAGCGCAGTTACGGCAGGCCCCGCTCGCATCTTATTGCCTGATCAAACAAGTCCATCAACCCTGGCACTCCATGCCGTAACGGCGCCCAAAGCGGCTTGTTACGGCCTACAGCAAACGACCTGTACTCTCGTTCCAAGGCTCCGCCATGGAACGCACTGCGTCCGAGGCTCCGCCTCGCGTTAGCCGTGCATTTACAGCTCAGGAGGCAGGAGCCTCCGGTGCATTGCGTACCCAAGCGGAGCATGGGGACGAGTGCTAAAAGCAAAGCTTTTTGAGGCTCGGCGGACGGCACACGGAGTGTGCCTGCTACTTTTTGAACGGTATTGTGATTCAACACAACGTAAGCAGGGAGGGCGGTCTCCTGATGGCCGCACGTGTTACTCGAAACGCAGAAGTGCGTACTTCTTTTTTCCACGACGCAGAACGATCAGGCTCTCACTAGCCAGATCGGATTCGGCCAGAGTCTTGTCGGTGCCTTCTATCTTGCGATTGTTGACGTACACCGACCCTTCTTCGATCGCTCGTCGGGCATCGCTCTTGCTGGTTGCAAGTGAGACGACGCAAAGGGCTTCCACCAAAGGGAGCCCCTCGACCATCCTGGCACGAGCGACGCTGCTGCTTGGCACATCGGCGAAAATGGAGTTGAGTTCTTTGTCGCTCAGCGAATCGATTTCGGTTCCAAAAAAGATCTTGGTCGCTTGGACCGCGGATTGAAGGCCCGCGTCCCCGTGCACCAGTTTGGTGAGCGATTCGGCCAAGCAACGTTGGGCTGCACCCGGGCTGGTGGCCATGTTCGCTTCGATGGCGTCATACTGAGTCTTATCGACCTCGGAAAGAAACCGAAGAGTCATGAGAACATCGGCATCCGCAACGTTCACAAAGTACTGGTAAAATTCGTAGGGGCTGGTCTTTTCTGGGGACAACCAAACGGCTCCTTTCTCCGTCTTGCCCATTTTGCGACCATCCGACGTGGTCAACAAAGGGCAGGTGATTCCGTAAAGTTGTTGGCTCGACATGCGTCGGCCAAGGTCGATGCCTGCGGTAATATTGCCCCATTGGTCGCTGCCACCGATCTGAATCTTGCAGTTCTGGTGCTGAGCCAAGTACACAAAGTCGTATGCTTGAAGCAGCATGTAGCTGAATTCCGTGAAGCTCAGGCCGCTGTCTTGACGTTCAAGGCGGCTCTTGACCGAGTCCTTGCTGAGCATCACATTCACTGGGAAATTCTTACCGATATCGCGCAAGAAGTCCAAGAACGAGAACGAATGCATCCAGTCGTAGTTGTTGACCAGCACGGCTGCATTGGGACCATCGAAGTCTAGGAAGTTTCGCATCTGCAATTCGATGCCAGCAACATTCCGTTCGAGAGCTTCTTTGGTTTGCAGGACACGTTCGTCGCTTTTTCCACTGGGGTCCCCGACCATTCCCGTCGCGCCACCCACCAAGGCGACCGGCGTATGCCCGGCTTGTTGGAATCGACGGAGCATCATCAACGGAAGCAACGACCCGACGTGGAGAGAATCGGATGTGGGATCGAAGCCGGCATAAACAGCAGTTGGCTTCCCTAGTTCGCGTCGGCACGATTCGAGATCGGTGCATTGATGGACGAGACCACGCCATTGAAGTTCTTCAAGAATATTGAGCATTGCAGAGATTGATCTTGGGATCGAGCCAAAAAAGGGAGCTTAGAAGAAGGGATTGTCGCGGGAACGCTGCGGGACCTTGAGGAAGGCTTCCGCGATCCGCAGATCGTCTTTGGTGGTGATCTTAATATTGGTTTCGGGACCTTCCACGCATGTCACCGGTGTACCACTTTGTTCCACCACTTGAGCGTCGTCGGTGGGGAAGCCTTGCAGTTTTGCGTATGCTGATTTCAGGATATTGGAGGCAAAAATCTGAGGAGTCTGCGCTTGCCAAAGATTGTCGCGAGCGACTGTTTCCACGATCGTGTCTTGTTTGCTGCATCGCTTCACGGTAGCCCGAATGGGTGACGCCAAGATGGCTGCGCCGGTCCGCTCGGCAACCGCGATCACCGCATCGAACGCTTGCTTGGTCAAGCAAGGTCGAGCGGCATCGTGGACAGCGATCAGTTTCATGTTGGGACGAACTTTTTCCAAGGCGTTCCGAATGGACAGGTATCTTTCTTCGCCCCCCAAGACAACTTCCACGCCGAACATGGATAGATTCCCAGCGAATTTCTCTTGAACCATTTCGCGATCTTCGGGCGAGATGGTCATGATGATTTGGCCCACCCGAGGATGTTCTGAAAAAAGCTGGGCGCTGTGCTGCCATACCGGCTTCCCCGAGGCAAGCGTATAGACTTTCTTGACGTAGGGGTCGCGGAACCGGGAGCTTTTTCCGGCGGCGGCCAAAAGGATCGCGATATCTTTCATACCATCTCTTGCGATTGCTTGATTGCCAAAGCGGCTTCGTCATGATCGAGCGTATCCGCAATGATCTTTCCATCGCGTAAAACGATATTGCGTTTAGCATTTCTTGCAACCGCTAAATCGTGCGTGACCAGAATGACGGTCAAGCGACGTTGCTCATTGAGCTTTCGAAACAATTCGATCACTTCGCGGCTGGTGCGTGAGTCCAAGTTTCCGGTCGGCTCATCCCCCATCAAGATGGATGGTTCCGTTGCAAGTGCTCGCGCGATGGCGACTCGCTGTTGTTGTCCGCCGGACAATTGGCCTGGATGGTGTTGCATTCGATCGGCCAAGCCGACCATCGCTAGCAGTTCTTTGGCTCGTTCGTGGCGTTGCCGAGCGCTTAGGCTTGCACCGTAGAGCAGCGGCAGTTCAACATTTTCCAAAGCGGAGGTTCGAGCTAAGAGATTGAAGTTTTGGAATACGAAACCGATGTGTGCATTGCGAATTCGAGCACGCTCATCGCGTGTCATGCAAACCACTTCCTCGCCGCTGAGCATGTACGATCCGCTGGTTGGACGATCGAGACAACCAAGCGTGTTCATCAAGGTAGATTTGCCCGAGCCACTTGGACCGATTAAGGCGGAGTATTCCCCTTTGTCCATGCTCAAGTCGATGCCATCGAGCGCTCGTACTTCCACCTCTTCCAGCTTATAGATTTTGGAAACGTTTTTGATTTGGATCAACGGGGAATCGCTGGAAGTCATAGACAGTAGAAGCCTAGATGGCTTCTGGCCCCCGTTCACCAGTTCGAATTCGGATGCAATCATCCATTGGCAGAATGAAGATCTTGCCGTCGCCGATCTGTCCTTTTTCGCCCGTTTTGGCGCCCTTCAAAATGGCGTTAATCGTTGGCTGGACGAATTCGTCATTCACCGCAATTTGCAATTGGACTTTGCGAAGAAGGTTTACCGATACTTCTTGGCCTCGAAAAGCGGTCTTTTGGCCTTTTTGTCGGCCAAACCCTAAGCAGTCGAGAACGGTCAAGCGAAACACCTCGACTTCCGTAAGGGCCTCTTTCACTTGCTCAAGCCGGCTTGGTTGTACGATCGCAATGATCAACTTCACGTTGGTTCCTTCATGGTCGGGCAAACTTCCCTGGGCAGAATTATCCTCACTGAATTATCCTCACTGGCGTTGTTAGGCCGGCGATTCGGATCATGTGTTCCCTTTACGCTGAAAGTTAAAGGGATCAAGCACCGTCGGACGCTCCTGAAAAGCATCATGATTGTCGTCCGAAACCGAATCAGCTTCAAGCCACATTCGAGATGCAAGTCAGAATCTTGCAGAAAGTTCAATTGAAAGCTTTGGTCGATGGCTGAAGCGAGGGGCCACGGCGCTCCGCAAAATCACAGGGATTCTGCATGGAGCGTCTAGGGTGAACCCTTGTTGTCACTCAGGTTTAACGCAGTACGGTCACTCTGTCTTTGACCGGCACTAGGCAAAGTTTGCGAACCATTTCGAGAACTCGGCGAGCGGTGTCTTCGTTTTCAGTTGTACCGCGAACTTCCAGCGTCCCATCTTCTTGTTTCAGCAGCTTTAGATTCGCCCTTGGGAAGGCTTGTGCCAAAGCTTGTTTGACTTCTGCCAAGTCGCCAGGTTTGGCGTTTGGCGTCTGCCATGGTTGGGATACGTTGACCCGGAGGAGCTGAGGAGCATCCTTGAGCTCGGTAGTCCAAACCTGGATCAGCGACGATCCTTGTTTGCTTCCGACAATGGAAATGGTGCGTTCTGTGTGAATAACGCGACACACATCCTCGTTTTCCACAGCGACAGCACGAACGTTCCCGGGGATCTCTAAAGCAGTTGCGGATTGGCTTTCCATTTCAATCGTCGCGTTAGGCGAGACTTGGGACCATCGCGAATCGTAATTTACGCCAGGCTTCTCAGCCGATTTTTGATCTTTCAAACCCGTGCTTGGATTTGTCGATTCTGCGCTTTCGATATCGGTTGGCGGCGCGGTTAATGAGACCATGGGAAGAGACAAGCCAACCACACTGGAACTTGCAGGCGTGTCTAGAATCGTTTTCTTTGGCGTCGAAACAACGATCTCTACCGGTGATGAAGTTACCTTGTCGTGCTCTTCGGCCGTCGGGCCATTCGCGTCGGCAGTCGCTTCATCGGTCAAAGGTGCATCCATGTTGGGTGCTGAAGCCAAAGTTACGGATTCCGAGATTTGGAACCGTTGTGGTTTCACGAGCTCTGGATTCCGAGGACGCGGAACCGGTAAGGCTAGGACTGTCGAGGAGGGAGCCGCAGGCGATATCGTTTGCAGTTCTGCCAAGCCGCTGTCGTCCAGTTTCATTCGAACGCTTTTCGGTTGCGATTCTGGCTTTGAAGGGACCTTTGAGGGTTCCAGGAGCGAAGACGGTTTTAGTTGCGGAGTATTTGGAATCGATGATGGTGCTTTGCTAGTCAAGTCTTGCGACTGCACAGGCGTCATGTGAATATTCACGACAGCACTGTCGGATGGCTTTTGCGAATTCGTTGAGACTTGTATCGCATTTTCGGCGGGCAGCTCCTTCTTGTTACTGGCAAGTCGAACTGTCACTTTCCCAGGAGCCGCTTTAGAAACAGTTTCCAGCATTCTTGGCGGCGGACCAAGCAGTTCCAGATTACGAGGCGAAGCCGAAGCCGGTTGCGACGGCGATGCAGGTGGAAGCGAGATTGGGCTACTTGGCAGCGATGGAAGAGGCAACGCGGCTGAGGTTGGCGATGCAGTCATGCTTGGTGGCAGGCTAAGCTCGATCTTCTTTTCTTGCTTATCCCCAGCTGGATTCATAAGGCGAATTCCGACAGCTCGGACGGCAGGAACTTTACTAAGCTCCTCGACAACGTCCTGTTTCCCATCGCTGGCAAACAACGCGACAGCACTATAGCTAGCAAATGCAGCCGCACCAATTGCGATCAAGATGACTCGCCGTTTAGCACGACGTTGGACCGCGGAAATTCGATTGCTTCGTGTTTTCATCGTTCATTGCCCCCTCTTTGACTCGGTGATTCGAGACAACTTCGCCGTCGCATAAATCACACACGCCTGTTCTATCGGAATTCCACCTTTGCCGAGTTGAGGGAATCTAACGGTTGTATCAATCCTACGCACTAAGCGTACTTTTCCTTAGATCGAATCATGATTGCTGATTCCAAGATTGCTTTCTAAACAGCTGCTACAATACAGAATAGGTGGCCTTAGGCG
>CAITIF010000154.1 GCA_903892365.1 uncultured Pirellula sp.
AGCAAGTTCAAGAATGGATGCTGGAGCTTGCCAAACCACTTTCCCCGAATCTTTATGGAGAGCAAACAAGGCTTGGTTTTCTTCGGATGCGTTGACGATGACCAAATTCTTATAGAGTATCAAGCTGGACGCGGTTCCCCAGCCGCGATTTCCGGATTCATTCCCGACGTTGGCATGCCATAATTCGCCTCCCTGAGCATCGTAGGCAAAGACCCCTGATTTTCCAAAAAAGGCATAGACATTGCTTCCGTCGGTTACAGGCGAATTTGTGGCGTAGCCATGTTCGGGTATTCCCATCCCGCTGTAACGGTCTTCAGGCAATACGGCGTCCACACTTCGGGTCCAAACGATTTCGCCCGACTGGCGATCGATGCAGTGCAGATGCCGCTTCAAATCTTCTAGACGACCTCCGCTTGAATCCTCGTCACCATAACCTGTGTAGGAGGTCAAGAAGACAGAGCTGTCAGAAAGCACGGGGCTCGATGAGCCTGGACCTGGAATCTTTGTTTTCCAAATCAGGTTACTGTTATCGCTCCATGTTGTTGGAATGGAGGTTTCGGAACTGACCCCTGTTCCATTGGGGCCGCGAAATCTCGACCAGCCTTGGTTGCTTTCGGAATTTGCACTTTCATAGGAGACCAAGGAGCCCGAGGAAAGGACTTTTGCTTCCCGCGGTTCGCGGTTTGTGCTTTGGCTATTCCAGTCCATGCTTGCGTTCAGAGTAAGCGACTCATCCGCATCGGGACGAATGCTGCTTCCCGGTCGAAACGCGCGACCTGGCCGAGGGAGCTCAATGAATCCCCGTACAAGAACGGTGGCTATCGAGGCTACTGCAAGGAACGATAAAGCTAATAAGGCCAATTTTTTTCGAGTCATTTTGGTTCTGTTTGCATGGAAAGGACGGATATCCCGCGGATTCATGGATTCATTAGGGCATACATTACCATGCTTAGCTGAAGGCAAGATGAAGATGCAATGGCTAGACTTCGGATTGCATTCTGCGTCTGCCTTTAACAATGCGTAAATAGAGTATTGTTGTCAAGGAAGTCGGCAAGCACTATATTCCACCTAAACAAGTTCTTTGCGGGAGAGTCCAATGGGCCATCGATACAGATTCACCGTCTCAATCGTTTTTCTTGTTTTTTCTATGGCAAGCTCGGCGTTCTCTAACGATCGAACAGAAGACTCCACGAAGATCTCGCAAGCAAAGAATTTGGTTCAACAGTCGCTTCAGGCGGATCACCTGAGTGCAGCTTCAAGAGACGCCGTGAAATTGGCTGTGGGGCTCGTCGCTACCACGACAGCTTTGTTGTTAGGTCTTCTGGTTAGTTTAGCCAAAAACACCTACGACACCCAGCGCACACCAATCATGGTGATGGCATCCAAAGTGTCATTCCTGGGTCGAGTTCTTCAGACCTTCGGGCCAGAAACCGCCGAGGCGCGAGAACTGATTCGAGCTGCCGCAGTTGATGGCGTTCAACGCATGTGGCCGGATGAACCCGGGGCACGCGGTGAACTAACCGGTAGCGCACCAACAGGTGACGGTGCCTATGCGTCACTCCAAGCTCAAACGCCTCGAGACGACTTTCAGCGTAGTTTGAAGGAGCAAGCGATTACGCTAGCAACAGCTGTCGGTCGAATTCGCATATTGATGCCGGCAGAGGCCGTTCTGTCGCTTCCTAGGATTCTTCTTCTGTCGGTCGGCAGTTGGTTGGTGGTTATTTTTCTTAGCTTTGGTTTGCTTGCGCCGCCCAATGGTGCGACCGCGTTGTCTTTAGCCGCAGCACCCCTTTCCGTTGCAGTAACCATTTTTCTTAGGATTGAACTTAACCAGCCACTCGGTGGTATGATTCGAATCTCCAGCGAGTTGATGAACCAGGCATTCAAAATTCTTACAGGGACCTGATAGTACCTAAAGCGAATCCTATGCGTGCTCTCGTAAAAGCGTTTTGATCGCCTTATCATCTACATGGTTTTGTTCCGAAGACACTCTCCCCATTGTTGAACCCAAGGAATCCCTCATGAAGGTCTATGCTTGCTCGAAACTGTTTGTTGGTTTTATGTTGTTGACTGGTTCGGCGCTCTTCGCTTCCGATATCGACGACCTACGTAACAAGGCGAAATCGATGCAAACGAAAGCGGCTCGTTTGGCTGAACTAGGCAAAATGGACCAAGCTCAACAT
This sequence comes from uncultured Pirellula sp., assembly GCA_903892365.1. Taxonomy (GTDB): domain Bacteria; phylum Planctomycetota; class Planctomycetia; order Pirellulales; family Pirellulaceae; genus JBKCUI01. Next base: position 2,184 of record CAITIF010000154.1, read on the forward strand.
CTCGAGAACGAGTCCATCAAGCTCTTGGAAATGGCCGAACGGCAGGAAGTAAGTACTAGAGAACGCGGCGAAAGCGAAAGCGGCTTCAAAAATAACCGAGAAGTATCGCGATTAAAAGATCGTCTTAATGAGTTGCGCAACAAAGAACGAATACTGCGCGATGAGAATGGTTCACAGTCCGATTTCGAAATTTTGCGCGGCGAGATTGCAGATATCGAACGCGAACTTCATAAAATTCATTCTCGTCATACTGACAGAGTACATGGTCAACCAAAGCACATCCATCCGCAACACCGGGCTCAAATGGAAAAGCTTGAAAAAGTTGGGCAACGGGTTCATCATTTGCGTATCGCCTCGCAACATGCCAAGCAGGCCGAGGTGCATGAACTGGCTCATCAATTGATGGCAAGAGCCGAAGATCTCGATCGCGACATGCAAGTAGCCAAAAAGCAGCTCGCCGCCGAAATGAAGGCCTTTGCAGAACAACCTGGAGAGGGCCATCATGAACTGGTTTCCAAGTTAATGGAAGAGAACGAGCGATTGAAGGCCGAGATTCGCGAACTACGTAACGCGGGTAAGTGATTTTCAGAAGAACTAGCACAGGTGCGCAAACTCTTTGCATGCACCTGTGCTGCTTTTGTTTTTGGGGCTACGGGGCGAATCGGTGGCCATATCTGCTGCGTAGTTATCTTCGGGATTCTAGATAGGAGATTAAGTCGGCAAATTCTTGGACGGTTAACTGTTGCTCTAAGCCTGCTGGCATGACAGAGAGGGTGCTGTCTGCCTGCTCTTCAATCTCGGATCTAGGAATTCTTGTGACTTTACTGACTCCATGCGTCAGCTCGACATAATCGTCGGTTTGTTTCGATAAAAGTCCATTGATCACCTCGCCTTCGTTGGTTCGGATCCGAATTGGATAGTACCCCTGTGCTAGATGTATGCTCGGAAAGAGAATCGAGGCCACCAAATCGCGCCGAGTTCGGGATTGACCGATACGACTCAGTTCAGGGCCTAGATTTCCACCCAAATAGCCAACCTGATGGCAACTGCTACACGCAGCTTTAGCACTTCGAAACACATCATAGCCACGCTTTGCGTCGCCATCCGCTAGTCGCTCAAGCCAACTCGAAATGCTCTTTTCCACTTCTTCCGATGGCTTTGTGGCTTCCGCAAGTTTTTCCAGCCAGGAAGCCTTCATGGCGTCCGGTCGGTTCTTTAGACTCGAAAGCAATCGATCTGGAGATAGTGTTTTGGTAGCGGCAACTTGAGATAACCGATTCAATATCGCTTGATCTACCTGATCGGAATTGCATCTCAATAGGGCATCAAGGACCGTAGGAAGTGCCAAGGGAGCTACTTTGTCTAGGCCGTGAATCAAGGTAATTGCTTGACCATCAGTGAGTACCAAGCGTGTCAATGCTTCTTCGGCTTTAGAAGCTGATTTGCCACCATCGGTATTCAGCAGTGGATCGATTACGACACGAACCATGGCATCTTCTAAAGGTACTTTCGATTCTGGACATGCCGTAAGCAGATCCAACACGATCTCGGGACTTGCTGAATGCGTCTCCGCGATCTTTCGGATGGACTGGGCTGCAGCGTTCTTTTGCTGGTCGGTGAGCACGATGTTGCGAACAGTGTCTGCGATATTCTCGAGAGTGTCGGCGTCTTGTGTCTCTTCAAGCCAACGGATCATGGAATTGATCCATGCATCAGGCAATTTTTCTCCAGACACGCTGTTCAAGGCTGACAGGAGCCAGCGCTGCCTTAAAGCGGATTCGGACGATGCGGACTTAAGCCACGTCTCCAACATTTCAAGCCCTCGCGGGGCCGTCTGGAACGACCGAATCATAGGGAGACTCATGGTCATGGTGGATTCATTTTGGACATCCCAAGCTTGATTCAAGAAGTCGATGCAGTGGTCTAATCCGTTGGGAAGGGCGATTAGATTTCGTATGGCAAGTGACCGAAGTCGTCCGTGCGAACTGGACAACTGTTTTGCCAAATCAGGAATGAGATCGCTCGGAATGCCTCCCATCTGCTGAAGTGCATATAACAACAAGTAAAGCTGATCCGATGTTAGACGGTCTTGTCGCATCAACCGAATCAATGCAGTGGGATGATCCAGTTCTAGCATTGCGTAGATACATGCATGTTCCAGCATCCGATCGTCAGGGAAACGATTTGCTGCCACAAGGATCTTCTCAATACTAGTAGCATCTCCCACGATACCAATTGATTCGATGGCCGATCGGACGACTGCTGGCGAGCTACTGGATAGCAGGCCTTCCAGTTTTGGTTTGGCTTCGGACCAGCGATTCAAGCCAGCAATCCTTGCTGCAGCTTGTTGAATCGCACTATCCGGGTCGGCAAGCATCGCAAGAATGACGCGCTTTGCACTTGATACACTCTCAGAAAGGAAATTCTCTTGGTTGCTTGTGATGTGACGAGCAATTGTCCAAAGTGTTTTTACTCTCGTAGAGCTTTCCGACTTCGGATTCAGAAGGATTTGTTGCGCCTCCCTGAGCGACAGTTCAGCCCCTGAGTTGGTCTTGTCGGTTGTTGATCGATTCGATGGTGTGAGTCGATAGATCCCACCCTTTTCAATCGCCCGGTCATTGCCGGAGCTTGGGCAACACAAGTCGTACCAAC
>CAITIF010000155.1 GCA_903892365.1 uncultured Pirellula sp.
AAATTCGGGAGCGGGAACAGGCGGACCACCCCGTCAAAATCGTCTGGAATACCAGCATTTTCCCAATGTCCCATTCCTGATCCTCTGAGTGTTTTAGCAGCTTTGCCCAGCCAAATTGGCTCCAACGTGTGGATATTGTACAAGACTGTCCAGCCCCTACTCCGTCCTCAGACTGGACAGGTTGACCTACCTTGCTTCCCGCTTGTAAAATCTCGGGCTACTCTTATGTGCGAGACCAAGCGAATGACGAATGGAAGCCTCCGATGTTTTTGTGTTGCGCTAGGATGGCTTTCAGCCGTTGCAATCTTGGTTGCCCCATTCTCGCTAGGTGGTGACGATAGCGTTCTAGAAGCTCGATTGCCGGAGATTTCCCCGCAACCTCCAGACCCCAATGCTCCACCATCTGGAAACCAGCCCCCCAGCCCCAAGAAGCCTCCGGTCGACAGTAAGCCAAGTCCAAAAGAAACAAAATCCCTGAATTCGAAAGGCTTGGGCAGTGAGCTTGAGATTGTGGACGGATTGATCTCCGGATTTCAAGACGACCTCAATTCGAAGCCTTACTCCTACGAGGCTAGTTACGAGGTGGAAGAGAATGGATTGCGAGGCCGCTTGGAGGTGACTGCGACTTTGCTGGGTGGATACCATACTTTTTCAACGACCCAAGGTGCCGGAGGACCGGAACCGACAGTAATCTCCATCGTCACGCCTGGCGTCTCGTTGGAGGGGCCATTTACGCCCGACATAGCCTACGAAGTGTCGATGGAAGAGCCCGGCGCCGAAGGGGTACGAGTCGAAATTCACCACGATTCGGTAACCTGGACAGCTCCAATTCGATTTGATGTTAGCCGCGAATCCAGCCAGCCCGACCTTGAAGTAATGATCAATGCCCAGGTATGCAAGGAATCTTGTATTCCTATCCGCGGGCTCGAGCTGAAGGCAAGCTTTGCGGGCTTCTACGATTCGCCGAAAGTTCTTGGTTTGGATGATTCCTTTCGCGACAAGGACAGCCCAATCGCATGGACGGTGGTCCTGAGCAAGTCAACTGCTGCCCCGGGCGACGACGTCGACCTTCTTCTGACGGCGAATCCCGACGACCAATTCCACATCTACAAATATGACTCCATCGATTCCGAAATAAACTCGCGGACATTGATTGCGTTGACTCAAAAAGCCGGCATGATCGCGAAAACGCCAACATCCGACGTGCCGTTTGTCCATAAAGATCTAGGTGGCGGTATTGAAGTGGATTACTACCCCAAGAAAGTTACGTTCAAGATCCCATTAAAGGTTCCCAACCAAGCTATCCCTGGCTTGTATCCCATCCAAGGAATTATCGGATACCAGGGGTGCACTGATGGAAGTTGCGACCAGCCACGTGGCATCCAATTTCAAACGGAACTCAAGATTGGCAACCTTTCAGCATCGGGCCCCATCGCTGCCTCCATGCACGCGATTCCGTTTAAGACAGTATCGACGAACAGGAATTTAAACAATTGGATTGAGGAGGGCGGAGTCAAATTAACGCTGAGCGGTTCTGAGATTTGGACCAAGTTTTGCCTAGCCATGCTGGGTGGATTGATCTTGAATTTTATGCCCTGCGTATTGCCGGTCATCGGACTGAAGATCTTGGGGTTTGTCAGTGAAGCGGGTGGGGATCGTGGCAAGGCATCACGTCTGACTCTGACTTATGCTGCCGGGATCATCTCTTTGATTCTAGGGCTTGGGCTTGTCAGTGTCCTTGTTCGTACTTACACCGGCAATGCCTACGGTTGGGGGCAGCAATTCAGCTCGATCGAATTTCGCGTTCTCATAACGGCCTTTATGTTTTCATTGGCATTGAGTTTTCTTGGTGTTTGGGAAATCCCCATTCCCGGCTTCGCCATGAGCAAAACCAGCACGGAACTATCCAATCGCGAGGGATATCTTGGCGCATTCTTTAAGGGATTGATTACGACCATTTTGGCAACTCCTTGCAGTGCACCATTTCTGGGCGGTGTCTTTGTCGTGGCATTAAGTCAGCCAGCGTGGGTCGTCCTTTTGATCTTCTTTGGTGTAGGACTTGGGATGTCGCTGCCGTATCTTGCGGTTGCCGCACAACCCTCCCTGTTGTCCTTTCTCCCAAAGCCCGGCGTTTGGATGGAGACGTTCAAAGAATTCCTCGCTTTTCCTATGCTGTTATCCGTTGTCTTCCTAGTGAGTGGTTTCTTGGACAAAGACCGAATGTCCATGCTGTCTGCGTTGATGTTTGTATGGTTTGCCTGTTGGATGATTGGACGGGTACCTTCTTGGGCAGAAGGTCGCACGAAGA
>CAITIF010000156.1 GCA_903892365.1 uncultured Pirellula sp.
CCCCCCAAGCACTCGGAGTCAAACCATATTCTGTCATCTGAGTCATCACGCGATTGATATCAGCACCAGGCAAATCGCACTTGTTCGCGGCAACGACAATCGGCACTCCAGCCGCCTTCGCGTGCGAAATCGCTTCTTCCGTCTGAGGCATAATTCCGTCATCCGCCGCGATCACCAAAATCGCGATGTCGGTGACGTTAGCTCCCCGCGCACGCATCTCCGTGAAGGCCTCGTGACCCGGTGTATCCACGAACGAAATGGCTCGTCCATCTTTCTTGACTTGGTATGCACGAATGTGCTGAGTAATCCCGCCCGCTTCGCCCGTGACAATCTTGGTACCAATCAAGTAGTCCAGCAAGGAGGTCTTGCCGTGGTCGACGTGCCCAAGGAACGTCACGATCGGTGGTCTTGTCACCAAATCTTCTGGATTATCCTCTTCATCATTGATCTTACCAATCAAGCTCGTTTCCAACGTTTCTGCTTGCTTGAACTCCAGCTCCACACCTAAATCGGCCGCGATCAATTCAGCCTGATCTTGGTTGAGCGATGCATTGATGTTGGCCATGGTCCCCATCGTCATCAACGATCGAAGAACTCTAGCCGCTGTAACACCCGCCGCTTCCGAAAAGCTTCGAATCGTACAAGGCATTGCAAGAATGACTTTTTCTTTTCTAGCAGCAGTAGGCTTCGGTTTGGGACGCCGAGCGCCCTTCATGTACCGCCCGCCTTCTTCCTCTTCAATGTTTGCAAGATCTCGAGAGGTCTTAATTCTCGGACCGCGATCCTTTCGACTCGATTCTAAGCCAGCAAGCCCCTTCTTTTTGACCGGCGCTTCTTCTTCAATAATCGGCTTTTTGTTCTTTGCATTCAGCTTGTTTTCTGCATTAGCTTGAAAGCCAGCCAGACCGGCATGCTGAGTTTGACTAGGCAACGACGCTCGGCCACCCAAAGGAGGTGTAGCTGACTTAGCAGGAGCCCCCGGCGCCGCGGGCTTCTCTGCCGGCTTGTCCATACCCCTTCGAACACCCTGAATAACATCAGGCGTCAACTTCACAATCGGCTTTTGAGTCGCTTGCTCAGGCGCCTTCGCTTGAGGGCTTGCCGCTCCGGACTTTGGAATCCCAGCTAGCTTGATATTCAATACAGGATCACGGGTTCTCTTCGGCTTGTCCGAGGCTGGCTTGGACTCGCCAGGTCGGGCACCACCCAAAACACGAACGCGCCCACTGGTAGCCGCAGGGGAATAAAAATCCCTTCGAGAAAGCCCTTCAGAACCACTACGCTCTGGAGCCGACTTGTCGTCGGCAGAATCACCAACAACCTTGGAAGACTCCTTCGAGTCCGAATCAGGTACTGAAGGCGATTCAGACACATTTGTCTCTGCCGAGCCGGATTCCGCTACAACAACTGGCGCCTGCTCGGTCGACACTTCCGCTTGATCTTCAACAGGAGCGGGAGCCGGCTCATTGCTCTCGGCCGGGGCAGCAACCTGATCCTGAACTATCTTCGAACTGACAATAGGCTTCGGACGACCGGATGCTAGGTCGCGCTTTGCACCACCCGTCCGAGTGTTCAAATCCCGAATTGGCGTGTCTTTGACTGGCTCGCGAGCTGGCTTGGCCACCTGCACCGGGGCCGTAGCGGCCGCCTGTGGCGCCGACTTCTCTTCAAGATGACGCTTAATGCGTAAGATCTCCTCATCTTCGAGGCTAGCAAGCGCACTGCCTTTACCCTGAATGCCGATGCGCGCACACAGATCAACCAGCTCCTTGCTGTCCAATCCTAGATCTTTAGCCAGCGAATAAATTCGTACTGCCACTGAGCAAAATTCCTTGGGCAAAAGCCCGACGAAACGAGGCAAGTCGACCGATCGGCTCGGCTTATGTTGCTCGCCTGTTTCTACGTTTAATTATTTCATTGAACGCCCCCACGCTGATGAAGCGGGTCACGCACACTGTTCGACACACCGCATGCCGAAACAAAAATCGCTCTCAAATGCAACCGTTGCACTTGAGTCACTTCAAAAACCGACCAAACATGATAACGCATAAATGATTCGTACGTTAGACGTTTCCGTCAGTTTGCTTGTCTTCCTTTGCAGAATCGTCAGCCGGAGGTAATTCACCCCCTGGAACATCCGAAACCTCAGGCTCAGCCGCAGCAACCGGTGGCGGAGGCAATGAACGCCCCTCTTTCCGGTCAAGCTCTTCTGTTGCCCGGCGTTCCTTCGCTAACTTTTCCTGATACTTACGCTCTTCCTCCACAATTTCTTGTTCTTCCGCCTTAACGTCCGCTTGGTAAACAATCGCGTCTACCTCTTCTTGGGTCCAGTTGCCCATCTCCATCAAAGCGTCCGGCTCAATCACTGACAAATCGTCGTACGACAGGTAGCCCTGCTCCACCAACTGTTGAGCCACTTCGTCAGTCATGCCTTCGATTTCCATGAAACCTTCCATGGCTCGCTCGATCTGACGCTCCAGTTCGGGAGCTGTCATTATTTCAATATCCCAACTGCACAGCTTGCTCGCAAGCCGCACATTCTGGCCAAATCGACCGATCGCTTGCGACAAATGCTCTTCGCTCACCAACGCAATCGCTCGCCCAATCATATCGCAAAGCAACACTTGCTCCACTTCAGCAGGCTGCAACGCGTTCGGAATCAGCACCATCGGGTCATCGCTCCAGCGAACAATATCGATTCGCTCCCCAGCAAGCTCACCCGTCACGTTCTTGATTCGATTCCCTCGCATACCAACACACGCACCAACACAATCGATTCGTTGATCGCTGCTGCTGACCGCAACCTTACTTCGGTAACCAGGCTCTCGACTGATGGCATTGATTCGAATGACTCCCTCAGCAATCTCCGGAATCTCTTGCTCGAAAAGCCTTTGAATCAGAGTTGTTTTCGTTCGAGACAGAATGATCTTGACCCGATTCCCAGACGCCTTCACTTCGTAAATGACCGCGCGAACGCGAGATCCGTTGTGGTAGCTCTCGCCAGGGATTTGCTCACTTCGGGGCAAGATCGCTTCCACATTACCAAGCTGAACAATAGTAACGCCTCGTTCGGTTCTCTGGACAATACCGGTAACAAGCTGCCCTACCTGGCTGTAGAACTCATCCATCCGAGCATCACGCTCTGCTTCTTTGAGCTTCTGGATGATGACTTGCTTGGCCGTTTGAGCACCAATCCGCCCGATCTCGTCTTCGCTCAATTCGCGCCCACCTACAGTGGCTTTAATAAATCCACCATCGCGCGCAATCGATACGGAAACATCGGAATCCTCGCCGAATTGCCTTTTACAAGCTGTGGTCAGCGCCGATTCGATGGCTTGAATGACCAGTTCGGGGTCGATCTGCTTTTCGCGATGCAACGAATCAACAATTCGAAGCAGTTCTTGAGGATTCATGCCGCTATTGTCTATTGGGTTGATAGTTGAAGTTGGGGGGTGGTGGTGAATGAGAGCCCCCGGTTTCACTACCGCCCGTGATCTGCGCAAGAAGCGAAGAACGTATCTGCAACCCCTCAAATTGTCAACCACCATTTGATTTTGGGCCCTGGGCGCAGCTTGACTTGCAAAGATAATGCCGAAATGAATCAACACAACGAATACGACACGATCATTATCGGTGCAGGGATGAGCGGTCTGGCCGCCGGTATCCGGCTGGCTCATTACGACCAACGTGTCTGCGTTCTTGAAAAACACTGGACGATCGGTGGCCTAAATTCTTTCTACCGGGTGAACGGTCGCAATTACGACGTGGGCCTCCACGCCATGACCAACTTCACCGAAAAAGGGGCAAAAAAAGGCCCTTTGGCGAGACTGCTCAAACAGCTTCGATTTCGCTGGGATGACTTCCAATTGGCAGAGCAGGCCGGTTCTCGGATCGCGTTTCCAGGTATCCATCTTGACTTCACCAACGACATCCAAACCTTGGTGGCCGAAGTCGAATCCAAATTCCCGCATCAAAAAGAAGCCTTCCAAAATCTTCTGAACAAGCTTGTTGATTACGACGATCTTACCCAAGACGATTTTGCTTTGTCGACTCGAAAGATCCTGGGCGAGATCCTGAGCGATCCATTGCTCATCGAAATGCTTCTGTGCCCGTTAATGTGGTACGGAAATGCACGCGAACACGACATGGACTGGGGACAGTTTTGCATCATGTTCCGAAGTATTTTCCTGGAGGGTTTCGCAAGACCCTTCAAGGGTGTTCGGCTGATCCTAAAACACCTGGTTCGACGTTTCCGAGAACTGGGCGGAGAGCTTCGGCTACGCAGCGGCGTCGCCAAGATTTGTGTTGACAATGGCCACGCAACGGGTGTCCAACTTGAAAACGGAACAGTGCTTACCGCCAAACGTATCCTTTCAAGCGCCGGCATTATCGAGACCATGCGAATGTGTGACGACCAATCCATTTCCCAAGTCCAAATGGCCGGTGAAATGTCTTTCATCGAATCGATTTCTGTTCTCGAGTGCCAGCCGAAAAAGTTTGGCTTCGACAAAACCATCGTCTTCTACAACGATTCAGAAACCTTCCACTGGACAAAACCATCCAGCCATTTGTGCGACGTGAGAACAGGCGTTATCTGCTCGCCCAACAACTACCTTTATTCGAGCGACGACGGGGAACTCGACGCGGGCTTCGTCAGACTGACCACCATCGCAGACCATCAACGCTGGTCGGATTTGTCCCCTGAAAGGTACGCTTACGAGAAACTACGTTGGTACGACGAATCCGTAGCATCAGCTGTACGATTCATGCCCGACTTCCGCAGGCATGTTATCGACACCGATGTTTTTACCCCCAAAACCATTCGACGTTTCACTTCGCACGATAACGGAGCGGTTTACGGCGCCCCCGATAAGCAATTGGATGGCACCACTCGGCTCGACAATCTTTTTCTCTGCGGTACCGACCAAGGCTTCGTTGGGATCGTTGGGGCGATTGTGAGCGGTATCTCCATGGCGAACCAACATTGCTTGCGAACCTAGCTCCAAGCGAAGTCGCACGAACTATGCCAAAATGAGCTGCTGCTGCTCGCCAAATGGCGTCAACCAAATAACGTTGTGGTTCGATTTGCTTTGACTCTGGAACGCTGACCAAGGTAGCTCGAATCAAGAATCGTCTTCCCAAAAAATGCAGAAATCCCCATTCCATCGCTACCATCTTTTCCGAAACCCGTTCGGTGAACTGACTCGCGAGGAACGGGCGGATCTTGCGGTCGCAGACATCGGCCCCTGGTTAAATCTTCTGACCACCCACTCCTCGGTTGTTCAATTTGTCGGGGAATGCGGCCGAGGAAAAACGACTCATTTATTGGCCCTCGCCAAACAACTTCCCACAGCTCCTTTTATCTACATTCCAGAAAAAGGCCCTACGCCACCTTTACCGGAATCCAGGCCCTTAATCGTGGATGAGGCTCAGCGTTTGTCGAACTGGCAACGCAACCAACTAGCTCGGGCAGGCGGACCAATTGTCTTGGGAAGTCATTGCGACCATACCCAACAATTCCAAAGGCATGGCCTTACGGTTCATACTTTATTTGTGGCCGAATTGGTGACGCCATCAGTGATCTTCACGATCCTGAACCATCGAATCGAAGCCAGC
>CAITIF010000157.1 GCA_903892365.1 uncultured Pirellula sp.
CAGTTGCTGCAAAATGGCAGCAAGCATGTTTTGGGCGAGGCTGGATCAACCCATGTTCGACTGTACAGTTCGATCGCCGAGGTCTTCCAGCTTTATCGAACGCTCCTTCGCGATTCCTCGTCGTTAGCAAAACTGGAATGCATTGAAAAATGGGGCGAGTGGACGCAGGAACAGAAGATTGCGGCCTATTCTGACTTGGCCTGTCATGAATTGCATTTGTTCTTGCTGCACCAAGATCGCCCTTTCTTTGACAAAGTGGTCCGACCTTTTTTAGCAAACAAAATGCAGAAGCAGTTTATGGACGATTATGTGCTTGATAATGACCTTACGAAATACGCTCAGCCTTGGCAGTTCGATCGCATGAATACCGTCGAGCGTGTTTTGCTTGCCAAAAAGCTAGCGGTTCAATCAGCCGCTACCAAACGTTGGCTAAAAGATATTGTGGATGCAAATCCGATCGATAGCGTTACACAATCGGCTCGCTTTCAGGCAGCATTGATGAGCGTCGCAATCGAGAGTGCACAATTGCGAAACCAAGTCGCGCTTGGCCTAAGCTTTTTAAGGCAGGCGGATGCGAATCAAGACGGGCCTGTGGATTCGCTGATGATGTTTGATGCTGAAGGAGCGACCGTGAAGGAGATGGTCGAGGAATCCTCGCCAGCCTCCGGGGGGCTGGCGATGCGCGACAAAGGAACGCCGGCAAAACGAGTTTTCTTAGGCCGAGAATTGCGACTTGAAAAAGGCCTCGCATCCAGGCTGTACGAAGCCATGGAAAGCACTCGAAAATGGGCCGAGAGCAATTACTTTCGATTGCCAATTGCAAAGCAGACTTCAGCGCTGGTCGCCCCCAATGCCTTTTGGCTCGATTACTTGAGGCATGATGGCGACAAGCCTTTCTTGTCGATGCATTTGGATCTTGCCAGCTCCAATGCGCATGAAGCGGTGATGGCCATGGCGGTACTAGGGCTACCGTTGAGTGGTCGATCCCCTGAGCCCACGGTGGTTGAGGGCAAGATTGTGGTTGAGACTGTAGGAAGTTCGATTGCGTTTGTCCAAGGGATCAAGACGGTAGAGAAAATATCGGAGCCGTCGATTTTGCTTGCAACTCAGAACATTTACTTGGCCGACGAAATCGGCCCGACCGCGAAGCCCGTTCAAGGCAAGGCATTGTTGCGCAGCACCGTGTATCGTCAGCGGTTGGTGCTGACCAATCCCAGTGATTCGCAAGTGCAGGTTACAGTTCTGCAGCAGATACCTCAAGGCGCGATTCCATTGGAGAATGCAAAGAGCGTTTCCGGAAAGAAGATGGACTTAGCCCCTTTTGCAACTCAAGAGCTGACCACAAAATTCTATTTCCCGGAAGCAGGACAGTTTTCTCACTTTGGTTCCCAGATCGCTCAAAAAGAAGAAGGGGTCGAGAAACTAGCAATTGCGATCGCTTCCTCCAAATTGAACGTTCTCTCAACACCTGATTCGGTCGATGAAACCTCGTGGGTGTATATCGCGTCATGGGGTACGGACGCGCAGGTTCTTGCCTACCTTGCCGATGCTAACTTATCAAAAACCGATTTGGATCTGATCGCATGGCGTATGGCCGACCGAGCGTTTTATGACAAGTGTATTCAACAGTTGTCCGAATCCGGGATCTTTCATAACAGTCTATGGGCTTATTCGATCAAGCATCACGATTCAGACCGAATGCAAGAGTATCTGGAAAGGAACTCGATGATTCTTGCTCGCGTGGGCGCGCCGTTTCGATCGGATTTGATGCAAGTGGACCCGGTTGAGCGGCTTTCGATGGAGCATCTTGATTTTCGTCCTTTGATTGTAGCTCGAACCCATCTGCTTGGATCCAAGCGAGTTATCTTGAACGATGGATTTGCGATTCAGTATGCGCAATTCATGGACCAGTTGGCTCAGCAAGCTTCCATAGAGCCTGAGCAAAGGTTGGCCGTCGTTTACTATCTGATCTTGCAGAATCGAATTGGAGAGGCGATTGAGCACTTTTCCAAGATCGACATTGCGAATCACGCCTGCAAGGTGCAGCATGATTACTTTGCTGCTTATCTGGGGATGTTGCAAGGCAAATTTGAAGAAGCGGACAAGATCGCAACCGCGTATGTCGCCTATCCTAACTTGCGTTGGCGCGATTGGTTTGCTCAGGTGCGGAATCATGTCGCACAGCGTAAGTCTTTACAGGCTGGCAACTCAGCATCGATGGCTGGGTTGGATGATTGGAAAACAGATCCTGTGAATCGAATTCTCGCGGGTGGACGTGAGCAGCAGATAGCCATGGATACGGAACTGGCCCCTGTACTGGATATGACTCGGGAAGGGGATTCGATTCGCGTTCAGTATCGCAATTTGAAGGAACTGGAGATCCGTTATTACGTGATGGATGTGGAGTTGTTGTTTAGTCGCAATCCGTTTTCTCAGCAAGAATCGAGTCGTTTGTATAAGATAGAGCCCAAATTTTAGGAGCGAAGGGTGGTGTAGGAGGGGGCGGAGATGGGAACGTTGGACTTGGTGATACCGGACGCGCTTCGCAACAAAAATTTGGGGATCGAAATCAATGCGGGCGGGTTAGTGAGAAGGCTAGACTGGTACACAAATTCGCTGATCGTGAATCTATCTCCGAGCACAGGTCGTGTTCAAGTGTTTACCAAGCAAGGGATGCAGCCATTGGAGGGTGCTTACGTGAAAGTCTACTCGCGGGAGCAGACCGATGCGGTCAAGTTCTTCAAAGATGGTTACACGGATCTGCGTGGAATGTTCGAATACACCAGTCTCAGTACGGATGATTTATCGCGTTCCAAACGCTTGGCGATTTTGGTGATTCATCCAGAGCACGGTACAGTGGTCCGCGAAGTAGAACCACCGAAGTAAAGTGCAACGCGAAGGCGGGCCTCGTGCCCCCCCCTTCGCAACAGGTTTGGTGCGCTAACATTAGCTATTCCCGAAGATATTTCGGGTCATATTCAATCTCATGATTATCAAGCATCTTAAGGTACTCCTCTTGAAAAGTCCGACGGCGATG
>CAITIF010000158.1 GCA_903892365.1 uncultured Pirellula sp.
GGCTGTGCCTTTCTTGGGCGGCGATTCCGTCCCGAGGCATTTTCTACAACGGCGAGATTTTTGAGTCGAACTTAAACAAATTCCGTCGCCAGGCGCATCTGTCTCTTCAGAACGCCACTTTCCCGTGAGAAAATCTGATGAACGATCCGTCCAAACCAACCATATCCGTTCAGGAGATGCTCCAGTTCAATCAGTATCTGCTGGCGCTCGAAAAGGCTGGGCTTCCGATTGCATTGGATTTCGGAACGCAGCGGGAAAGCTTGAAGGATCAGTTGGCCGCTATCAGTTCCGATTTAATGATCGATTGCAAGGATGGCAAATGCCTGGAGGAAGCGGTGCTGGGGAATCAGAAAGTCCCATTGCAATACCGCGAATCTCTATTGGCATGGTGGGCTGGTGACCGTTGCCCAGACGCGGTCGCGCCACTCCATGCGATCGGCAACAACTTGCAAGATTCGCGTCGCCGTGTGGAGCTAGCTTATCTGAGCCCCTTGATTGTGACGGCTTTGGGCTACCTTGTTTTGCTTTGCTTGTCCTTTACTTTCGTGAAAAATCTGGAAGAGATCTATCTCGATACGGCAACCGTTCCGGGCTGGGGTTGGCGAATCATGAAGGGGGTTCGCGATTGGCTTCCAGTCTGGGGCATTGTTATTCCCATTCTCCTTGTTGCCACTTGGTTTTGGATACGTCAAGGATCGTCGCGACTAAGATTTTCGCAACTAGGACTTTCGTTATCCACACCGCGGTCCAAAGAAATTATTGCAGCCCAGAAGCAAAACGTATCTGAGACGCTTTCGATCCTGGCCGGCAAACAGACGCATCCCGCGGATGGCCGTCACCTCCAAGCAATTCATTCCCTGGGCGTACAGTCCAGCGGGGCGTTCGATAGTTCCTTGACTCAGTGGGCGCAGCAGGAGGGAAGCAGCTACTTTCGCACATCCGATGCATTGTTGTTTGCAGCAAGTTTCCATCAGGATACACGGGAGCGATCGGCTCATCGTTGGCATTTTTTGCTCCCTGCTGTTCTGGGTGCGGGAGTTGGGGGAGCAGTCGTATTGGCCTTGGGGCTAGGTTTGTTTACACCCGTGATGGAGTTGCTCAACTCCATCTCTCAGCCATAAGGAAGACATGATGCAATCCAATAGCGGCTCCTTATCAAGCCGCCCCAGCTACTTGAACTCGATCGACATCGCTTTGAAAGATCGGAAGGATTTGCTCTCCGCACTTGATGCGGTCTGCAAAGAAAATCCATCGCTTACCCGACTGGAGAGCGTTAAAAAATTTCAAAGAGCTCTCGTTGACGGTGTTGATGCGGAAAGCTTTTTGGCGGACCCTCAATTGGTCGGCTGGCTGTCTTTGATTGTTGCAGAACAGACGGATGAAAGTGATTCGCGATTAACGATTCTGGCCGAGCAACTCAAATCGATCGAGCGTCGCTCTCGCTTGAATTGGATTGCCTTCGTCTATCCCCTGATTTTAACCTTGATCTTGATCGCCGTGCTGGTGCTGCTTTCGTTGACGGTGGTTCCAACTTTCAGCAAGATGTTTCGGGAGTTCGAACTGAAGTTGCCAACCCCAACGTTCATGGTATTCAAGTTTGCCCGTTTCATCACGATTCAACCGTATCAGTTTATCACGGCAGTTCTTCTGTCCTTGATAGCCGGCGTGGTTTGTGTCCGACTTTCAGGTCGATTACTTCAGGTCCTGGAATTGGCGAAGCCGATTGGATTCCTTACCGCAGGCTCCAAGTCCAACAGGGCG
This sequence comes from uncultured Pirellula sp., assembly GCA_903892365.1. Taxonomy (GTDB): domain Bacteria; phylum Planctomycetota; class Planctomycetia; order Pirellulales; family Pirellulaceae; genus JBKCUI01. Next base: position 1,762 of record CAITIF010000158.1, read on the forward strand.
GCGATGGCTCGATTCGCGGACACCTTTTCCGCAGCGATTCGTATTGGCATGCCAAAAGAAGATGCCATGGATGTGGCTGGGATCGCGAGTCAACGGTTTCAATATCGCCTTCGAGCGTCTCAGTTGGCTCGCGAGTTGAGGAATGGCGAGAACGTTCTGCAAGACTCGCGAGTCGCCCACGTCTTTCCGCCTATGTTGTTAAGTGCTGCCAAGGTGGGTACAAACGGCCAGCCCAATCTTCGAGTACTGGAACAAGTTGCTGCGCTGTACCGATCCCGGTCAAGCAGTTCACAATCTTGGTTGGACCAGGGCTTAGCGCCTTTGTTCATGGTGGCTCTTGGAGGCTTGGTGGGCTTCATTGTTATCGCCTTGTTTATGCCTCTAGTCAGTCTCGTGACCTCGTTAAGTGGAGCTTCGTAATCCAATGACCGAAAGCACTCGTACCGGAACCGAGGTTTCTTGGGCTGACCCTGTGGACAATGGTATAGGCTTGTTCTCTGGAATGGGCCGAAACGGAGCCGCATGGCGTGGCAGCTCTTTGCTTCAGCCGAGCCCATTACCCAGTACGCAGGCTGAACTGTTGGAGGTTTTGGCTCTGGCGACACACGAGAAACTTGACACAGGA
>CAITIF010000159.1 GCA_903892365.1 uncultured Pirellula sp.
GCCTTCAGCGTTTCGAAGACGCCTTTCAAATACTCGATCGCTTCGCCAGCGATGCCGGATGAGTAGACGAAGTAGGCACCCAGTGCGGCAACTGCAGCGACAACAAGTCCGATAGGTGTGAACAGAGCGCCGATCATGGTCACCAGGACACCGATCGCGGTTCCTACTAGTGAGAACATCGAAGCTAGGCCACCAACAGCAAACGCAGCCACGCCAGCAGCGCTACCGATACCTATGAAAGCCGCGCCGACAGCAACGACACCGGCAACTATGAGAGCGACCTTCTTGACCACTTCCTGGTTCTTGCCAATCCATTCAATCAGGCCGGAAAGAGCCCGAGAGATTGCGTTCATCATCTTTGTGACCGAGAGGTCGAGCGATTCGCCGATCGCAATGGCAACGCCCTCGATCGAGCTTTTCAAGATTCGGAACGCGCCACCGATCCCAGCATCCATATCGCGTGCGGTCTTGTCGGCGATGCCATTTGACTTCTTCAGGTCGGCAAGCAGCTTCTTGGTGTCGGTGACCGTCTTTCCGATTGCCGAAGCACTGGTAATGCCCATCAAACCGAAGACTTCGTTAAAGGCTTGGGCGCGATCACCGGTTCCCATGTTGGCAGATGCGGCGGCAACTTCGCCAAGAATATCGACGAGGTCTCGTGCGTTCCCTTGGGCGTCCTTGGTTGCAACGCCGAATACCTTTTGAAACTTCTCGGATTCTGCCGCGCTCAGAGTGAGCAATCGACGTAATGCGGTACCCGCTTCACTACCTTGAATGCCGAGGTTCCCGAGGGTACCTAGAATTGCAAGCGTTTCTTCTAGGCTCATGTTGGCATCGGCTGCCACAGGACCTGCATATTGCAACGCTTCCCCAAGGGACTCGACCGAATTGAAGGACATATTGGCCGCTGCGGTCAATCGATCGGAGACGCGCACAGCATCGGTCGCTTCTAGGCTGAATTGACGGATCGTGGCTGACATGATCCCAGAGCTAACAGTTGCATCCGTACCAGTGGCTCTAGCGAGATTCATGACCGCACCGGTCATCTCTTCAATCTGCTTGGGAGAGAAACCGGCGCGACCGAGTTCGGTCATCAACGAAGCAACCTCACTGGCCGAGAAGCTGGTGGTTGCTCCCAAGTTTTTCGCTTTATTGCGCAGCGATTCCAATGTCGCACCGGTTGCATTGGCAGCTGCGCCAGCGGCCCGGATCGCATCATCGAAACTGGTATAGACTGCCAGGCTGGCTCCCACAGGTGCTGCCGCCGCGACACCAAGGCCAGTGAGTTTGGTGCCAACCAGTCGCGTGGATGCACCGAACGATTTGAGCCGCTTTTGCGCAGCTTCAAGCCCCTTGAGGAACTGGGCGCTCCTCGCGGTCAACTCGACGTAGGCTCCTCCAGCTCTGACTTGGGACATAATGAGGCTTGAGACTTGAGGGGTGAGACTTGAGTGTTTCTCGTGTAAGCAGCTCCCAACATGGTTGCCGCTTGTTCAACGGTTCCTTTAGCAACGATCGATTTCTGCTCTGCGTAGGGATTGAAGTCGTCGGGCTTGAATGGCTTGCGACGTCTCTTACGATCACGGTTCATCTCGGCCATCAACGCCATGATCGTGCTCGCGACATTCCAATCGTGTTGGCGTTTGGCCTCGGCCATCAGAACAAGTTGGCGAAGCGTTAAGGGACCTGGATCGACTCCGACGATGCCGGCAAGTCGGACGATGAGTCGTTCAATGTCGGCACAGCGAGCTTGCGTTCGAGATCTTCGACGAGCTTGTCGACCAAGTTCGGATCGTCCAGTCGCTTCTCGATCGCACTGATCCCCCGTGTCTCGATCAGCTTCTGCTTCTCGGCCGCCTTCCGCAGAAGACGGCGTCGCGACTCCGGGAAGTAATTGATCAGTGCTTCGA
>CAITIF010000160.1 GCA_903892365.1 uncultured Pirellula sp.
CGGCGCATCTTGCTTATTGTGAAAAGGTGGTCACGACGGAATTCGTTGCAGCCTCGCACTAGTCCGTTGACCATCAATGGGACTTATACACTGAGTTCACTAATCAATTGGAATTGCGACAGGCAGGGCGTTTCCAAATCGTTCGAAGTCTTGGAACGACCAAACAACCTTTTTGTCCGGACTCACTTCCAAAATCTGTGGATTTCCTGGCCCTGCGTGGCAATTCACAACCCAAGTGTTTCCGTTAGGGAGCCTATCTACCATCGTGATCCAGGCCAGCGTGACTCCTTCAAGATCTTTTTCTCGGAGCTCCCACACCGTTTCCTTGTTCTTCGCTACTTCAAGCACTCGGTGCCCATCACCTGTGCCAATCAGAGTATTGCCGTTGGGCAATCGAACGGCCGAATATAGCTTCGAGCCTACTTCGTATTCCCAAACGACTTTTCCGGTTCGATCGTATTCGCGCACACAGAGCTCCGCCTCATGCGAAACCAAGTAATTGCCTTCCGGGGTCATTCTTACCAGCCGCGTATCGCGATGCGGATCTGATTTTTTAACTCGCAATGGAATCTGATGACGGACCTTCCCTTCCCGGTCTACCTCTACAATTCTAGAAGCACCGCTTTCGGCAATCATGGTCAATCCATTTTCGAGCCTTCGGAAAGCATGGATTTCGATTCGGCCGTGGCTCATGTCCGGCTCGTACTTCCAAACCTGCTTGCCTTTCGCGTCCACTTCTATCACATTGGTGAACGCTGTTTGGATCAGCCAATTTCCATTCTTGAGCAGCTGAGCATCGTGAATGTCCCCGATCGCGTCCCGATACCCTAGCGTTCCATCCTTGTTGACGACTGCCGCCAGCTTTTTCTCATAATCCGCCGCAAAGAATGCCCTAGGCTTACCCGTTTGCTGCGCCTGGACCGTCAACTCTGCCGAACCCACCGCCGCCAAGAATGCCGCTGCCAAAACCATTCGCCCTGCAAATGATTTTGTCAACAGATTGGTGAAACAACCCTTCAGGCTAACTGGTAAAGGAGAAAACATGTTGAGCTAGTCTCGCGTTGGTGGCAGGAATGAGATCGGAAGGAACGTGCTGACCGTTGGTAAGAAAGCTAACAGGAATAGAGCTATTCTGCAAACACGAGAACAACGGGCCAAGGCCGCCGGATTCGTCCAATTTGGTCAGAACCATGCTGTCTGGCCCAAACCCTCCGAAACTCAATTCATATCGCTGGAAGGTATGCGAGTTGCATGTGCTAGGCACAACGAGAAGTGTCGAAGTAGGGCAAGCCATGTTCAGGCTCTGTTCCAACCATTCCAGCGAACCTCTGTCCGAAGGAGAACACCCCGGCGTATCCACCAAGATGCGATCGCAGACCTGCAGCCGTTCCAAGGCGCCAGCAATTTCATCAAGCTTTGTCACAACTTCGAATTCCCACCCCATCAGCTCTTGGTAGCCCGCAAGAGATCGGCAAAGACCCAAATTCTTTGGATCCAACTGAAGAATCCCAACCTTACCTTGACTGTCCATCGATAACGTTGCGGCTAGCTTGGCAATCGTCGTTGTTTTTCCAGCTCCAGTTGGACCAATCAACGCGATCCGCAATGGGCTTCGCGAGTCCAAGTCCAAAGGCGGAGCACAGTGAACAAAATCTCGAACCCACGTCAAAATCTCGGACCTCAAGGACCAAGCATCTCGAAAAACAGCCGAATCGCAGGTGGCTCTCGCAGCCATCATCCACTGCTCCACAATGCTAACTTCCAGTCCCGCTCCAAGCATTTCCTGACTAACCTGCTGGCTAATCCGGTCCAATTTGGCGTTCGTGTTCCCCTGAAAATGCGAAACGGAGACTGGCTCCATTCGATTCTTGGGCTCCCTTCGCTTCTCGTCGGACGGTCCAGCCACGGTCTGTTCCGCCTCGGGCGAAAATGCGATCGACTGGTCCGTGCCAACCTCGACAACTTCGTTCGGCTTCGGAACGGAATCTGAAATTTCGTCCGCCTTGGCCCCTAGCCTTTCAGCCACCTTCGTGCTGGCGGTCACCTCAAAAAGACTCTTGCCAAAAAAACCTCGCTTAATCGGCTTCGTTTCCAGAACGGAAGCGTCGGGGCCAAATTCGCTCCGAATCTGCTCGTAGGCAACCTGAAGGGAATCGGCACGGAATGTCTTGATGCGCACGGGAGTGGTCATAGGACAGCTCTTTACGAATTGAAAACCTGGCTGGCTTTCATGCCAGTCGGCACGGAAAATCGCCCGGGGAGAACTCGAGCAGGCGAGCGAACTCAACGAAATACAACACCGCGTCTACCGAGCCCCCTTATTTGGCTAGCATCTTATAGAGGCTCGCGAGTTCTATTGGAATAGAACTTCAGGAATGCTAGCAAGGCACAAGTGGGCTATTGCAATCTCCGCTTGCTTGGTCTAAACCAGGAGTAGATTATTTTGCTGCAGATTCCTTTTTGAGCCCGGTTCCATGAGCACATCCGCCACATCTGGCAACACATCATCATCGTCCTTGACAGACCAGGACGTTCAAGCCATCGACAGCTTGCGTCAGTCTTACCACGGTTTTGCTAGCGAGCTTGGCAAAGTGATCGTGGGGCAAAAAAGCGTGATCGAACAAGTCGCTATTTGCTTGTTTGCTCGCCGGCATGCTCTGCTGATGGGGGTTCCTGGCTTGGCGAAAACACTGCTCGTCAGCAAAATCGCTGAGACCATGTCGCTGGGCTTCAGTCGAATCCAATTTACACCGGACTTGATGCCGATGGACATTACTGGAACCGACATCCTTCAAGAAACTCAAGAAGGCAGACGGGAGTTTCAGTTCATCAAAGGCCCTATTTTTGCAAACATCATCTTAGCCGACGAGATCAACCGCGCTCCGCCAAAAACTCAGGCCGCGCTATTAGAGGCCATGCAAGAGCAACGGGTAACAGTGCTTGGCAAGACATTCGACCTAACAAGTCCGTTCATGGTCTTGGCGACTCAGAACCCAGTTGAGCAAGAAGGCACCTACCCGTTGCCCGAAGCCCAACTCGACCGCTTTATGTTTCTGGTCGAATTGGACTACCCCAACGAAGAAGAAGAAATCCAAATCGCCCGTTCCACCACAGGGGACGACCATGTGACGCTCAAAGCATTGATGAGCGCCGACGAAATCATCGGGCACCAACGCTTAGTGCGACGTCTTCCTGTGCCAGACCACATCTACAAATACGCCGCAAGGTTGGTTCGCAAGACAAGACCTCAAGGGGACACAGCCCCTTCATGGATGAAGTCTTTAGTGAGTTGGGGTGCGGGGCCTCGAGCCGTCCAAAACCTGATCCTTGGAGCCAAAAGCCGAGCTGCATTGCAGGGCAGTTACATGGTTCGCATGGAAGATATCCAAGCCGTTGCACAGCCTGTCTTGACGCATCGGATCATAACGACCTTTGCGGCTCAAGCTGAAGGGATGTCGGCGAAAAAGATTGTTCAGCGATTGATCGATGAGACGGTAGAGTAGCGAACCAAAGATATGATACCGGTATCGCGATCGTTTCTTGATCCCCAAGTTTTGTCTCGGCTATCTTCAATACCGCTAGTTTCGCGGCATGCGATGCAAGGTAGCGTCTCGGGACGACACGCCTCGCCCCATCGAGGCTCGAGCGTAGAATTTGCAGAGTACCGAAAGTATGTTCCCGGGGACGACCTTCGACGTCTTGATTGGCGAGCCTTTGGACGCACGGATCGCTACTATGTCAAAGAGTTCGAGGCGGATACCAATCTGCGCTGCTGTGTTGTGCTGGACACCAGTGGTTCCATGGCTTACGCATC
>CAITIF010000161.1 GCA_903892365.1 uncultured Pirellula sp.
CGCATCGCGGAATGGGCGCATCAAAATTATCGCGAGAAACGTGAATTGCTTTTGGGTGGCTACGACCGGTACGACCCTGATGCAGATGCTCAATTCTTGCCAGAGCACGATTTGTCCCAAAGCAAAAGTGAGAAGGATCACGAAATCTATCGCGATCTGCTGGAAAGCATTTCGACAGCCTTGCATACGGCCAACTATCGGCGACTCAAGCCCTTGGAAATTCAAGAAGCTTTGTCAGCGGCAAGTCACTGGGGCGTCAAACTTCGCATTCGATTTGCATCCTTTCGCCACCTGGAAGTCCACGCGCGTGGAGACATCCTAGCCACGCGAACGCGACGAGATTGGCGAAAAGGATTTCGGATCCGTAACTTTGATGTGCCGATCTACCAAAGGTTGGTCGTTGTATTCAGGACCAAGGAGATGCAAAATCTGCCGGATCTTGTTGACCCGAGCTGCATCCACGTTCGCATGTTCAAAAACATTCCCAAAGCGGATGTTGACATGATGCTGCCGGGGTCCCAAGTTCGGCTCAATTGGACAGACACCGGACGCATAGGGATTCCGACCCTATGGGGAATGATCATGCTCGCCTCGAAGTTGGTCAAAAGCTTTTGGCTGATCGCACTTTTGAGCGTGTTCAAGATCCTGTCCTCTTTTGTGTTGATTGCCGCCATCGTGGTTGCTTCGTTGGTTTACGGGGTGAAAACCATTTTTTCGTATTCGACCACGAAGCGTCGGTACCAATTGAGTGTCACACGGAATCTGTATTATCAGAACTTGGATAACAATCTTGGTGCCTTGTTGCGGATCATCGAAGAAGCGGAGCAGCAAGAAGTTTGCGAGGCTATGATCGCATACTTTGTGTTGCAGTCCATAGAAAACCAATCGATGGACCGAAGCGCTATCGACGCCAAAGCAGAAGTCCTGTTAAAAACTTTGACAAATCTCGACATTGACTTCGATGTCGATGACGCTCTGCGCGATCTTTTTTCGATCGGGATCATTCAGCCGGTAGAGGAGGGCTGGATCGCCTAGGCCTTCGCTAAACGCAGCACTTCCACCAAATCCATCTGGCCTTCATAGAGAGATCGGCCAATGATCGCGCCAGCTGTGTTGGATGCGATCAACTGCTTCACATCGTCTAAGGTAGTGACTCCGCCAGAGCAAATCACTGGGAACGGGCTTGCCTTTTGGATCTCGGCAAGCGACTTAAAATTGGGACCCGCCATCATTCCATCCTTGGCGATATCGGTATAGACAACGGCAACGCATGCATCGGTATGTTCGGCAACGCGAAGCACCAAATCGGACGCGGCGGTTTTTGATGTTTCAAGCCAACCTTCGGTGGCAACCATGCCCTCCAATGCGTCGAGCCCCAGCACAAGATGACCAGGAAAACGCTGGCACATCTTAGCAAACCATGCTGGGTCCTTGAGAGCTGCGGTACCAATGACCAACCGCGATAACCCCAGATCCAACAATCTTCCAATCGTCGCCTCGGTGCGGACACCACCCCCTAATTGAACCACTCGCCCCGACGCGACGCGAATAATGTCCCGAATCGCTTGTTCGTTGACAATGCTTCCCGTCTTGGCACCGTCCAAATCGACACAATGCAGCAGCCCTGCCCCTTGCGAAAACCAGCGGTCGGCGATTTCCGCAGGATGGTTGCTGAAGATGGTGTCGCGTTGGTAGTCGCCCTGTTGCAAGCGAACACAGTTACCACCCAGTAAATCGATGGCAGGCCAAATTTCCACGTGATCGCTTTTCTAAAGGAGTTCTACGGACGACGTCTTGGGGTGGATGCATTTTGCGAACGAGCCTTGGGCAGTTTGCCCTTCTCGACCTCTCGTTGAGTTACATGCCGACCGTGTTGCGGCGGAACCAAACGATGCAAAATAACTGGGACCGGATTGGTGTGGACCACGACCTCGCGGCCATTGATCACTTTTTTGGTCTGAGTCGCATTTGCTTTCGGGAACAGTAATACCCCCACTGACAAAACGCCAGTGATCGCAACGATTTTGCTGATTTTCATAAAGACGTAAGCCCCTCTCGGTGAACGGATAACGGTTGACATCCCTATCCATCGAAATGCTAGCCCAAAAACTCTAATCGCAAAAGCACCAATTTCTCGATTCGTCTGTCCCCGAGAAGGGGTATTTCGGTTGTGCCGAATAGAACACATCGAAGTTTTGGACTTCTTGCATTCTTAAGATGAAAACCTTGAGTTTCGGCCCTTCGCCAATGAGGGTGGAAAGCAGGTCGAGCCGAAGCGTAGTGGTTCGCGTGTTTCTAAAATCGTTGTTCCGAAAGTCTTTATGCACGCTGGCTGGCTGGTAGAAATGGCAAGTTTGTGGGCGTTTCACGCTTCAACCCTGACGCATCAACGAGAGCCGATGTCGACGGAGGCGGTGAACGAGTATTGGATTCGGAATCGAGTTCGATTTGACGGTTGGAACGCGATGCTTTCAAGACTTCGATCGCAGACGCTTTCGCTGAGCGTTGCAAAGCGAGTGCGAGCGTGGGAAAAGCTTTGCTCGTTAATCGAGGAAGTCTTGCTGTCAGAGCCATTGGCCCGTGTCTCGGCCGCTTTCGCCGCCGAGCTCGAAGAACGCCAGATCGACAATGATTCTCATTCGATTTTACACAACGTTTACGCTGCCCATTCAGAAGTACGCAATCGCTGTCTCAAAATTATCCTCGAAGGTATCGAAACAGGATTGGAAGAAGCGGAAGAATTGAACCGGCTACGACACTATCTGGAACACTGGAACGACATGCTGCTTGGATACTTCCTGGAGTGTCGGCGGCAAAATTCGTCATCGCGTTCGGGCCGACCGTGTCTCGGAACTCAATATGCATTTTCCATTTCCAGGGTCGAGGACTTTGCAGAGGACTTCGGCCAATCGACTCTGGGTTCCCATGCAACCATGGTTTGGACATTGCAATTGGCTGGCTGCAGGAAATGGCTTGATGAACACTGTCGATCTTCGGTGCTATCGCCAAAAATGCATCAACGCATCGGTGAAGCTTCCATCGGAATGATCAAACCCAGCGCCTTCGATTCGTTAGGTTGCTTGCGATCGCGTCTCATTCAGTCGATCGAATACGGTATCGACCATGCCGACGAAACGATTGCCAAACTACAAACAGACCAATGGGAAAGCCTTTCACGAGTCCTTATCGCTACAGCCACAACGACCCACATGCGCTTTGAAGTGAGCTAGTCCCGAAGAGAGACATTGTTTGTTGAATGCGATCGACCGTAACTCCTTGAACCGAATCCATTTGGAATTGGGGTGAGGCCACCGCTTCCGAATAGGCCGAATCGGAAAACCACTTCAATTTCGACAAACGGCCTGTGGAGTCGCGATTGTACTTAACGCTGATACTTTGGTAGGCCATAACAAGTCGCTTTGGACGCAGTTACGGCTTGGAGCGCTAGTCAGGACTGACCTGTTCGATGGGGCAATTGGCTTCGAACAGGGCTTCCATAACTGCGATACCGCTTGTTACAGCCTACATCCTACTCGAAAACAGGAAACAGGGTCTGCCCCCGATGGATCACCACGTTCGAAGAAACCACCCATGCGGTCCGGCCCAAACTTATTTTAGGCCTGAAGAAAGGCATATCAAAAACAGCATGCCAACTAAGGCTGCTGCAAGCAAAAACAACACCAACAGGGTTGCGATCAACGACAAGAAAAAGGTTAACAACAAGCTTCCCGGACGCACTCGAGTTCCGGACTGTATCAATCCCCGAATGATCGTGATCGCAAAAGCAGGCCCCACAAAGACGCCAAATGGAATGATCATTCCACGGTCCTGCACGACCATGCCAATACCAATAAGCACCGTCAACACCATGCAAAGAATGAGTACCGCCATCAGGGAGGAATCCCAGGCCGATGGAACATACTCTGTGACCGGCTTCCCATTTGGTAAAGCAACGGCACTTGCAGGAACCGGAGCATCCACCGCATAGGGATTGGGCGGCCGATCTTGGTAGCAGAGCCAACATTTCTTGGCACTCGTACTGAATTCCGCCCCACAGTGTTCGCAAGTCTGGGACATTATCGGTGGAACATTCATGTAGATCTCCTCGCTATCTCTCGTCCACCACGAATCAATTGATCCAACACTGCGCCGGTAGAAACCAAAGCGCATAAAGTAATCGCTTGATCGAGAACGGGTGTCGTGTGCTGAGCATCGAACCAACTGCCATCGACCGAAGCTACCAAACTTTCATACCCAATTGCAGCCACTGCGGTCGCAAACCATACCAGCCGAATTCGGAATCGCAAAGCCGCCATCGCCAACACCACAAACAGCACGTTCACCAGTGGACTGGCCGGCCCATGCCCCAGCCAACACAACAACAGAACAAGCGCCAAATCAACTCCTGTGGTAAGGTACTTTAGCGCCGCTGGCATGAAGCCACCTTTGAGCGAGATAAACACCGCCAATGACACAAACAACCAACCCGCTGCCACCAAAGTGACCTGACGATGAAAAATCTTGTCCGCATCGGACCATTCGGTAAGGCTCAGATAATGAACTAGCTGGATCGAATAAAAGACAACAATCATGATCAAACGAAGCAAAGTGGCTCGGACTTCACCATCAAACTCCTTCCAGCGTCCAGCGATGAACCGCTCCAGATCCAATTGCTTTGGTGCTTCATCCATCATTTCGGCAGAGGCCCTATTCTTCGTCAATCAGGGGTTTGTGGAGATCGTTGTGCAAAGGCTCTAGCGTGGGTTCTTGCTGGGATACCAGCTTCCGATCCCATCGCCACAAAACGATCAAGACCGTCATCAGCAACGCGCTCGCAATTTGGTAGCTCGTTAAGTTTAACAAAATCACAGCCTCAGGGCGCAACCACTCCGTTAAGAATCGAAACGCCAGGTAGGCAATCAAATAGGCTTTGAGCTGATTGCCTTCA